>WTJA01000075.1:0-15156 GCA_011524995.1 Alphaproteobacteria bacterium
GCGCCTTCTGTTTTGCCGGCTCCGACAAGTTGATGCATCTCGTCAATAAAGAGGATAATGTCGCCTTCTTGGTCAGTGATTTCTTGTAAGACGGCTTTCAAACGCTCTTCAAATTCACCGCGATATTTGGCGCCAGCCACAAGCGCCCCCATATCAAGCGCCATGAGCTGTTTATCAAGCAGCGCTGCTGGGACATCGCGATTGATGATGCGCTGCGCCAGACCTTCGGCAATCGCTGTTTTACCCACACCGGGCTGACCGATGAGAACCGGGTTATTTTTGGTCCGTCTTGCAAGAATTTGAATGGTGCGCCGCACTTCGTCATCACGCCCAATGACAGGGTCAAGCTTGCCAGCTCTTGCCTTGGCGGTGAGGTCAATCGCAAAACGGCTGAGCGATTCAAAATGATCTTCAGCATTATCAGATGTAATTGTGCGTCCTTTACGCATGGCAGTAATGGCAGCTTCAATCGAAGCGGCTGTCGCGCCTGCTTTCGTCAGAAGTGTGCTGACTTCATCACGAGATTGCGCCATAGCCCAGATAACCATGTCACCGGCCACAAAGGCGTCTCCTTTGGCTTTGCCTAATTTCTCTGCCTCGGCCAGAATCTTAGCCAAAGCGGTATCGAGTGATAATTGGCTTGAACCAGATAGGGTAGGGTAGGCGTCAATGGCTGCGTCACAAGCGGTTTTCAGGGCAGCCACATCACCGCCAGAGCGGCCGATGAGTGTTGCCGCAAGGGAGGTATCATCCTCTAACATCGCTTGTAAAAGATGCGTGGCTTTCAAGCGGCTATGATTGGCGGTTAGCGCGTTATTCTGGGCTGTGCCAAGGGCGGTGCGCACTAAGGCTGTTAGGTTTTCCATTGTCATTATTCTCTCCATCTTAAGGCAACAGCCCTCATCAGAGGCACTGTTGATATGTGGGATGAAGCTCCTACCCGCGAGGCAGCATAGGAGGCATTCACTGCGTTTTCTTGCATATCGGTATGAGGGGCAGCTTTGTCAATGGGCAGGGGACAGAGCGAGGTTTGAGCGTAAAATATTGCCCCAGCATGGCTATCACCATCTTGTGAAAAGCCTAAAGAATTTTGCGCCAGCCTCTTCCAATTTCAGCAAAAATGCCAATATCATTAACAGGTAACAAGTTGGTTAATGGAAGTGACATGGCAGATAAAAAACCAATAAATCAAGATCCTGATGGTGATTTGGTTCTGCAAGAACGCATCAAAACAGCAAAGCCGCCTCTCTACCGGGTGTTGATGCTTAATGATGACTATACGCCCATGGAATTCGTTGTCATGGTGCTGCAACGCTTTTTCGGTCACAATCATGAATCAGCGCAACGTATTATGCTTCACGTCCATCAAAGAGGCGTTGGTGTGTGCGGTGTCTTTACCTATGAGATTGCCGAGACAAAGGCTGCGCAGGTGATGAATTTTGCCCGTCAGAACGAGCATCCCCTCCAGCTTCAGCTTGAAAAGGAATAACGTGATATGCTGTCAAAAGAGTTAGAGCACACCATCACAAGAGCCATGGCACTAGCAAATGAGCATGCGCATGAATTTGCGACGCTAGAACATTTGCTTGTCTCGCTCCTTGATGACCCAGATGCCAAAGACGTCTTGCTAGGCTGTCATGTTGATATTGAAAAATTACGCGAGTTGCTCATCTCTCACATTGAAGATGAACTAACAAGCATCATTAGCGCTGATCCCTCTAACAATGAAGTACAGCCTACCGCCGGATTTCAGCGCGTGGTGCAACGTGCCATCATTCATACCCAATCATCAGGCCGCGGCTTTGCAACAGGGGCAAATGTATTGGTCGCCCTCTTCTCTGAAAGAGATAGCCATGCGGTCTTCTTCTTAAAGTCGCTTGATATGTCACGTCTTGAAGCTGTGAGCTTTATTAGCCACGGTCAGGGGCAGTCACCGCAAGGCGCCTCTGATAATGAGGCAGGCGAGGAGGGCACAGAATCAGCTGGTGCAGACGCCTTATCAAAATATGCTGTAAATTTATTGGAAAAGGCTGCGCAGAATAAGATTGATCCTCTAATTGGCCGCGAGGCAGAGGTCGATAGAACGGTACAAATCTTATGCCGCCGGTCAAAGAATAATCCGCTTTATGTTGGCGATCCAGGCGTTGGTAAAACAGCCATCGCCGAAGGTTTGGCGCTGCGTATTCATGAAGGGCAAGTGCCAGACGCGCTGAAAGATGCCGAGATTTATGCGCTTGATATGGGGCAACTCTTGGCTGGCACACGCTACCGTGGTGATTTTGAAGAGCGCCTTAAGGCCGTGATGAAGCAGGTTGAAGATAATGACCAGGCTATCCTATTCATCGATGAAATTCATACCATCATCGGGGCAGGCGCCACATCTGGTGGGGCAATGGATGCCTCAAATCTGCTCAAGCCAGCCTTGCAAGATGGAAGCCTGCGTTGCATTGGCTCAACCACCTATAAGGAATATCGGGGCTATTTTGAAAAAGATCGCGCGCTGGTGCGGCGTTTCCAAAAGATCGATGTGGCAGAGCCATCAGTGCCTGATACCATTAAAATTTTGAATGGTGTGAAATCACGCTATGAAGCGCATCATGGTGTCAAATTCACCTCGGCTGCTATCAAAACAGCGGTTGAGCTTGCTGCCCGTTATATCAATGACAGAAAGCTGCCTGATAAGGCGTTTGACGTGATTGATGAGACAGCAGCCGCGCAGAATTTGGTCGCTCCGTCACGACGCAAACAGCAAATTGGTCAAAAGGAAGTGGAAGCCACGATTGCCACAATGGCACGGATTCCATCCAAGCATGTGAGCCGTGATGACAAGCAAGCGCTCGCCAACCTTGAGACTGATTTGAAGCGTATGGTATTTGGCCAGGACCAAGCCATTACAGCCTTGGCGTCATCCATTAAATTATCGCGCGCTGGGTTGCGTGAACCAGAAAAGCCAATTGGAAACTACCTCTTCTCTGGTCCGACCGGTGTGGGTAAGACAGAGGTAGCAAAGCAACTATCTGAAATTCTGGGCATTGAGCTTATTCGCTTTGATATGTCCGAATATATGGAACGTCATACGGTGTCTCGCTTGATTGGGGCGCCCCCTGGTTATGTTGGGTTTGACCAAGGCGGGTTGTTAACAGATGCGATTGATCAGAACCCGCATGCGGTCTTGCTATTGGATGAGATTGAAAAGGCCCATCCTGACTTGTTCAATATCCTGCTACAGGTCATGGATCACGGCCGATTAACAGATTCGAACGGTAAATCAGTTGATTTCAGAAATGTAATCTTAATCATGACAACAAATGCTGGTGCGGCAGAAATGTCAAAGCAAGCCATTGGCTTTGGGCGCGGCAATAAGGTTGATGCTGATCAAGAAGCAATTGAGCGGGGTTTCTCTCCAGAATTCCGTAATCGTCTTGATGCCATTATTCCGTTTGGTGCGTTGCCATCAGATGTGGTGCGTATGGTGGTTGATAAATTTATCATGCAGCTTGAAATGCAGCTTGCAGACCGCTCTGTTGAGATTGAGCTATCTGCGAAGGCCCGTGATTGGTTGGCAGATAAGGGGTATGATGCCGCTTACGGTGCGCGTCCTTTGTCTCGTGTTGTCCAAGAACATATCAAAAAGCCATTGGCAGAATTAATGCTGTTTGGTGATTTGGTAAATGGCGGCTTGGCCAAGATTGACCTGAAAGGTGATGCGCTAACTGTGAAAGCGGTCGCGTCGGCTGGTCAGGCAAAACAAAAGACGGCGAAGGCTGAGAAGGCAAAATCCTAATCAGCTTGACGGAAGGGGCTTAAGGTTGCGATATCTTGGGCCTCTTCTTCTACGGCCCGGTTTTCCATCTCGCAAAAGCGCCTCACGGCATCTGCAAACCCGTCATGTTGAATGTAATGAGCGGAATAGGTGATTTGCGGCAGGTAGCCACGTTGTACCTTGTGCATGCCTTGTGCGCCTGCTTCGACGCGGCGGCGCCCCGTTTCAATCGCAAACTCGATGGCTTGATAATAACAGGTCTCAAAATGCAAATTCGGAAGCTCAAGAGCGCACCCCCAATTGCGGCCATATAGGCACTCAGGGCTCATCAGGTTCAAAGCACCTGCAATAATGTCGCCGTCATATTCGGCCATCACAAGCAAGATATCATCAGCCATTGTTGCGCCAATTTGATCAAAGAAGGCACGTGTCAGATAAGCGCCGCCCCATTTCTTATCAATGGTTGCGAGATAGAAGTGGTAAAATTTGTCCCAATGGGATGGGGTAATATCTGCCCCTGTCAGGCGATGAAACCTGACCCCTTCGCTCTTTAGGCTCTGTCTTTCTTTGCGGATGTTCTTGCGTTTGCGAGAGGCAAAATGGCTTAAAAAATCATCAAAATCACTATAGTCACGATTATGCCAATGAAACTGGACATTTTTGCGAATGATCCAACCAGCCTGTTCAAAGGCTGCGCGGTCATCGGCGGTAATGAAATTCACATGCGCTGATGAGAGGGATAATGTATCAACCAAGCCTTTTGTGCCATGGATAAGCGCTTGAGTTGCCTCGTCATTATCAGTGCCCGTTAATAGCCGCGGCCCTGGCACAGGGGTGAAGGGTACAGCGCCCACCAATTTGGGATAATATTGCCCGCCCGCACGTTCAAAACCATGCGCCCAACTATGGTCAAATACATATTCCCCATAGGAGTGATGTTTGATGTAAGACGGCAGCGCACCGTGAAGGGCGCCAGTCTCGTCAAACAGCGCTAAATGTAGGCTGTCCCATCCCGTGCCTTCCCCGACTGAACCACTAGTTTCGAGGGCGGCAAGAAAGCTGTGACGCAAAAACGGATTATGGTCAGGGATTAGTCTGTTCCACTCAGCTTCTGCAATGTCAGAAATATGTTGTATAGGCTTTATATGCATAAAAAGAGCGGCAAAATCAAAAGGGTAACAGCTTTGATATGGCGCTGTTACCCTTTATTTCAAGCTGGGACTGATTGTTATTTCAGCTCAATGATAGCTTCAATTTCAACGCATGTCCCGCGGGGTAGGGCATTGGTGCCAACGGCAAATCTGGCATGTTGCCCAGCATCTCCAAAGATGTCTGCCATGAGGTCAGAAGCGCCATTAATCACTTCAGGATGGCTGGTAAAATCATCGGCACAAGCGACAAATCCACCAAGCTTCACAATGCGTGCGATTTTGGACAAGTCACCACCGCAAGCTGCCTTGGCTTGTGCCAGGATATTGATGCCGCAAATGCGGGCTTGTGCGGCAGCATCTGCAACGGAGATATCTGCGCCGACTTTGCCCGTCATAGTCAGAGCGCCATCGACAAGCGGCAGCTGGCCAGAGATAAAGATGAGGTTTCCTGTCGCCACATAAGGTACATAATTCGCCGCTGGGGCGGGGGCGTCTGGAAGGGTAATGCCAAGTTCGGCAAGGCGCGCATCAAGTGACATAGTGAAGGGTCCTTTCCCATGAAAATCAAATCATCACTCAGCATAATATCATAAAAAAAGAGCCCCTGATATCTATCAGAGGCTCTGATTTATGGTTTTTCAGTCGGAGGCTTAGCTACAGCCTGTTGTTGACCCACAAGTGTTACATTTCAAGCATGTGCCATTACGCACAAGTGTGAAATTCTGACATTCTGGGCAGCTTTCACCTTCATAGCCTTGCATCTTGGCTTGTTGTACCTGCTCAGACTTGCTGCTTGTTGGGGCAGCTGTCATGGTCTGTGTTGTCACAGCAGCTGAGGCGTCTGAGGTCACAGCTGGCGCGATGGTTGTTGTCGCTTCAGCTGTTTCTGCAAGCGCGGTGGCTGTGTTGCTGTTTGAGTAAACAACGAGCCCTTGCTTACGGATAAAGCCGCGGCTTGTGACCTTGTTGAGCAGCTCAGATTGTGCTTCACCTGTGCCCGTGGCGCTGGTGTCTAGGTCATCTTTTGAGACATGTCCCAAATCATGACGGTCGAGGTAGGACACAGCCAATTCACGGAAGGTGTAATCCAAGATTGATGTTGCCATCTTAATGGCATCATTGCCCTGGACGATACCTTGTGGCTCAAAGCGTGTGAATGTGAAGGCTTCCACATATTCTTCAAGCGGCACGCCATATTGTAGGCCAATAGAGACGGCGATGGCAAAGTTGTTCATCAATGAACGGAAGGCAGCGCCTTCTTTGTGCATATCGATGAAAATCTCACCAAGACGACCATCTTCATATTCCCCTGTACGGAGATAGACCTTATGACCGCCCACAATGGCTTTTTGTGTGTAACCCTTACGACGATGCGGTAGCTTTTCACGTTCTGTTTGGGCGATGACACGCTCAACAATCTTTTCAACTACCTGCGGTACCGCAGCAGCTTGTGGTGTTGCCACCAAGTCTGCCACTGTATCCTCGTCATCATCGTCTTCAACAAGCGCTGATGAGAGCGGCTGGCTGAGCTTTGAGCCGTCACGGTACAAAGCATTCGCCTTTAGGCCAAGGCGCCAAGACAACATGTAAGCATCGCCACATTCTGTGACAGACGCGCTGTTTGGCATGTTAATCGTCTTTGAAATCGCACCAGAGATGAAAGGCTGTGAGGCCGCCATCATGGTGATATGGCTATCAACAGACAAGAAGCGCTTGCCGATACGACCACAGACATTGGCACAATCAAAGATTGGATAATGCTCATCCTTCAGGTGCGGTGCCCCTTCGAGTGTCATGGCACCACAAACATGGATGTTGGCAGCTTCGATTTCCTCTTTGCTGAAACCAAGGGCCTCTAGCATGTTGAAGCTGAAATCATTTAGCTGCTCATCGCTGAAGCCAAGGGTGTCGCGACAGAACTCATCACCTAATGTGAAGCGGTTAAACACGAATTTCACATCAAAGGCGTTCTCAAGTGCTTTGGCAATCACATCAAGTTGCTTGTCACCAAATCCTTTATCACGCAGGGCGTTGATTGAAACAGCTTGGCATTTTTCAAGATTGCCATGGCCGACCGCATAGCGTGTGATGTCTTCAATCTGATCAGCATCATAGCCGAGACGTGTTAGCGCCTCTGGTACAACGCGGTTGATGATTTTGAAATAACCACCGCCGGCCAATTTCTTGAACTTCACGATAGCAAAGTCAGGCTCAATCCCGGTTGTGTCACAATCCATAACAAGGCCGATTGTCCCTGTTGGGGCAATCACTGTTGATTGTGCGTTACGATAACCATGGGCTTCACCCAATGACAAAGCGTCATCCCATGCGGCCTTTGCGGCTTCAACAATGCCAGCCTCTGGGCAATTATCAGCATCTAGCGGCACCGGCAGAACGGATAGACCTTCATAGCCTGTCTTTTCTGAATGAGCGGCTCTGCGATGGTTGCGCATCACACGGAGCATATTATCGGCATTTTCCTCATAGCGAGGGAACGCCCCAATCTCAGACGCAATCTCAGCGGACGTAGCGTAAGAGCGGCCAGTCATCACAGCGGTGATGGCACCACAAAGCGCACGTCCTTCATCTGAGTCATAAGAATAACCAGATGCCATGAGCAGACCGCCAATATTGGCAAAGCCGAGGCCCAATGTCCGGTAATCATATGAGCCTTGAGCAATCTCACGTGATGGGAATTGCGCCATCATTACTGAGATTTCCAATGCCAATGTCCACAAACGAACCGCATGTTCAAATGTTTCAATGTCGAATGAGCCATCTTCATGTCTGAACTGCATCAGGTTCAATGACGCCAAGTTACAGGCTGTATCATCAAGGAACATATATTCAGAGCAAGGGTTTGACGCGTTAATCCGTCCACCAGCTGGGCAAGTATGCCATTCATTAATGGTGGTGTCATATTGCAAGCCTGGATCTGCACAGGCCCATGCCGCATGCGCAATCTTTTCCCAGAGTTCTGAGGCATTAACGCGCTTTGCGACTTTACCATCAATACGCTTGATCAATTCCCAATCACCGCCATTATTCACAGCATTCAGGAAGTCATTTGTGACGCGGACTGAGTTGTTTGAGTTCTGGCCAGCCACTGTTAGATAGGCTTCTGAGTCCCAATCAGTGTCATATGTTTTGAACTGAATCTCGGTGTAGCCCTGCTCAGCAAACTGAATCACGCGCTGGATATAGTTTTCAGGCACCATATCACGGCGTGCAGCAAGAATAGCTTTCTTTAGCTCTTTATTTTCACGTGGATTAAAGCGGCTGTCATCATCTGAGGATGTGCAAGCGCTCATCACTTCATTCATGTGCTTTTGCGTGATTTTTGAGCCAGCAACGAGGGCAGCAACTTTTTGCTCCTCGACGACTTTCCAATCGATATATTCTTCGATATCTGGATGGTCGATATCAACCGTTACCATCTTAGCCGCACGTCTTGTTGTGCCACCTGATTTGATGGCGCCAGCGGCTCTGTCACCAATTTTCAAGAAGCTCATCAAGCCGGATGAACGACCACCGCCAGAGAGGCTTTCACCAGACCCACGCAAGCGTGAGAAGTTCGACCCTGTGCCTGAGCCATATTTAAAGAGACGGGCTTCACGAACCCAGAGGTCCATGATACCGCCTTCATTTACAAGGTCATCATCCACAGATTGAATGAAGCAAGCATGTGGCTGTGGGTGCTCATAAGATGACTTTGAGCGCACCATTTTGCCTGTTTGGAAATCAACATAATGGTGACCCTGTGACGGACCATCAATGCCATAGGCCCAGTTCAAGCCTGTGTTAAACCATTGTGGTGAGTTTGGTGCCGCCATTTGCAAGGCAAGCATCGCACACATTTCATCATAATAGGTCCGCGCATCGTCTTCAGAGCTGAAATATCCACCTTTCCAGCCCCAATAAGTCCATGTACCAGCAAGGCGCTGATACACTTGCTTTGCAGATGTTTCGCCGCCAAAACGCTCTTCTTCTGGGAGCTTTTTCAGGGCTTTGTCATCAGCTTTTGAGCGCCATAGCCAAGATGGTACATCATGTTCTTCGATTTTCACGAGAGCAGCGGGAACGCCTGCTTTGCGGAAATATTTTTGCGCTAGGATATCGGCGGCCACCTGAGAGAATTGCTCGGGGACTTCAATATTCTCTGCGCGGAACACGATTGTGCCGTCAGGATTTTTAATTTCACTCGTCGCAGAGCGAAACGCGATAGAAGAAAAGGGGTCCCGACCTTTCTCTGTGTGCCGTCTTTCGAAACGCATTTTGTACCTCGTGGATAATCTTCAAAGAAACCAGTAATTTTCGATGCTTAGCTACCATTCTTCATGTGGATAACCACTAGATATAGTAGCAGCGGATTTTTAGGCTACATGATATGGTGGGGGTTGGCAAATGTCTTTGCCCTATTTTTGACAAATTTTTTTACTTTTTTTGATTGACATAAGCAGGCTGTGGATTTGCGAATGAGGGCGGTTTGCGCATCTTGCTTTTCAGCTTGTTTGGCAGTAAAACAGGGGTCACTGACAAGATATACTGTGAGAGTGTTATGAAGCTTATTTCAGAGATGTTTATCAAAATGACAGCGGCAAAAGTGGGCGAGGATGCCTTCGGTAACCGTTATTTTGAAAAGAAGAAAGCTGGCTCAAATGGCCGTGCAAAACGCTTTGTGCTTTATAATGGCCGCGTTGAAGCCTCAAAGGTGCCTGCTGATTGGCATGGGTGGCTTCACTACACAGAACAGACACCTCCGCCTGAAGGTGGATATCAAAAGGCAGAGTGGCAGACGGAGCATTTGCCGAACCTGACAGGCACACAATATGCCCATAAGCCGAAGGGTCATGTGTTAAAGGGCGGCAAGCGCGCTGCTACAACAGGTGATTATGAGGCATGGACTCCATAAAGCCGGACACATCATAAGGGTGAAGTGAGCGAGGTCACAATGCAAAGAAATATGATTGAAACTGTCATGGGCGCGGTTGTGCTGGCTGGTGCCGCTTTCTTTATCTATGTGGCGTATCAAGCCGCTGATGTGACATCTGGCCAAGGTTATAAACTCGAAGCTGAGTTTGGTAGTGTAGCAGGCCTCTCAAATGGTGATGATGTCATGCTGTCTGGCATTAAAATTGGCCGTGTGATTGACCAAAACCTTGATCCTATCACCTATGGTGCACGTGTGGTTATGGCCATTGACACAAGCATTGCGTTGCCAGCTGATAGCTCGGCCCGAATCACAGCCTCGTCTCTGCTTGGCGGCAATTATCTTGAGGTGATGCCAGGTATTTCAGATGAGATGCTTGCCGCTGGTGATGTGATTTATGACACCAGAGACCCCGTCAGCCTCACAGACCTTTTGGGCAAGGTTGTCTTCTCATCAGGGTCTGATGGCTAAGCGTTTCCTGTTCGCCATCTGCGGCATCATCATGGCTATGCCAGTTGCTGCGGATAGTTGGCTGGAAGCTTCATCTGCGTCATTGCAAGCGCTTGATAAAATCACAGCACGTATATCCTCACTCACCGTTCCATTAGATAATCCTGAACGATTCGGCACCTTAGAGATATTGGTGCATCGCTGCGCCTATCGTCCGCCAGAAGAGCCGCCGGAAAATGCGGCATTCCTGACAATAAGGGATGTCGGACATGATCCCACATTACCACCGCAGATTGTCTTTAATGGCTGGGTGTTTTCATCAAGCCCAGCCGTATCAGCGCTGGAACATCCGGTTTATGACTTGTCTTTGCTCAGCTGTATCAGGTGATCAATCATCACATCTTCACCTGTGGCAAGGGCGAGGTCAGCCTCTTGCCGCAAGCCAGCCTGTAGGGCGGTTTGAAAGATGTCCTTTGGCATTTCGAGAAGGCCAAATTGTGCCAGGTGATCATTCGGGAATTGCGCATCTAGCAAGCTGAAGCCGCCATAATGTAGCCGCGCCATCAGATGAGCAAGCGCAATCTTAGACGCGTTAGGTTTGCGGGAAAACATAGATTCGCCAAAAAAGACGCTACCTAATTTGACGCCATATAACCCGCCTATTAAGGCATCGCCCTCCCATACCTCAACGCTATGCGCAAATCCCATCTTATGCAGGGCAATATAGAGAGTGATAATTTCATCATTGATCCAGCTATCAGTGCGTTGCGGTGTCGTCTCGGCGCAGTGCGATATCACCTTGGCAAAAGCAGTATTATAGCGGATGTGATAGCGGGCTTGTTTGACCTGTCGCAACAAGCGGCGGGGAATATGAGGGGGCATGATCGGTATCACGCCCCTTATATCAGGTTCAAAGAAGTGAAGCTCTGGGTCATCTTTGGCCATGGCCATTGGAAAGACGCCCAGACTATAGGCTTTTATGAGGGTCTCTGGGGCAAAGATATAATCTTTGCTCATTGCTCCTCAGCTTTGGCAAGAAACTCTTCTTCCAGCCATTTAATGGTATAGCTCCCATCTTTAATGGCATCGGCATTCACAAGCTTCTTATGAAGGTCCAAAGTCGTTGGCATTGGGCCAATGATGAACTCATCCAATGCTTGACGAAGGCGCGCCAAACAATGGTCACGGTCACGGCCATAGACGATGAGCTTTGCGATCAAGCTATCATAATGCGGCGGAATGCTATAACCCGCATAGAGCGGTGATTCAATCCGGATACCTGTGCCGCCCGACGGGTGGAATGTTGCCACCTTGCCTGGCATTGGCATAAAGGTCTCTGGATGTTCTGCATTAATACGGCATTCAATGGCATGACCTGTAAATGTCACATCCTCTTGGCTAAAGCTTAGCTTTTCACCCGCGGCCACTTTGATTTGTTCTTGGACAAGATCAATGCCTGTGATCTCTTCGGTGATAGGATGTTCTACCTGAATTCTTGTATTCATCTCGATGAAGTAGAACTCGCCATCTTGATACAAAAATTCCATTGTCCCAACGCCTAGATAGCCCATCTCAGCTGTGGCTTTCGCTGCCACTGCGCCAATATCGGCACGCTGCGCTTCGGTAAGCACCGGCGAAGGCGCTTCTTCAAATAGCTTTTGATGGCGTCTTTGCACAGAACATTCACGTTCACCAAGATGCGCTGTGTTGCCGTGCGCATCGGCGATAACCTGAATTTCAATATGGCGCGGATTATCAAGATACCTCTCAAGATACACGGTATCATCACCAAAGGCCGCTTTTGCTTCTGAGCGCGCCGATGAGAAAGCTTCCGCCAGATCATCTGCGGTGTTTGCGACTTTCATCCCGCGTCCACCACCGCCAGAGGCGGCTTTGACAAGAAGCGGGAAGCCAATATCTTTGGAGAGCGTTTGCGCCTCTTCCAGAGTATGCACGGCGCCTGGTGAACCAGGGACAAGTGGCAGTCCGCCTTTTGCGGCGGTAATCTTCGCTTCTACCTTATCGCCCATTGAGCGGATATGATGTGGTTCAGGGCCAATGAAGGTCAGCCCATGGGCTTTTACCATCTCTGCAAAATCTGCATTTTCAGCCAAAAAGCCAACGCCAGGGTGAAGGGCATCACAGCCTGTGATCGCAGCCGCTGTTAAGATGGCTGGGATATTGAGATAGGATTCCGATGCCGGGGCGCCGCCGATACAAACAGATTCATCAGCAAGGCGCACAGGCATAGAATTGGCGTCTGCTGTTGAGTGGACAATCACCGTTGGGATGCCCAGCTCTTTACAAGCGCGCAACACGCGCAAAGCAATATCGCCACGGTTTGCAATGAGGATTTTCTTGAACATATTATTCAATCACAATTAGCAATTGTTCAAATTCGATTGGTTGACCATTTTCGCAAGCAATATGTTTGACAGTGCCTGCTTGTGGTGCGGCGATGGGGTTCATGACCTTCATCGCTTCAAGAATGCATAGGGTTTGACCCTTCTTCACGCTATCACCAACCTTCACAAAAGGGGCGGCGCCTGGCTCTGCGGCTTCATAATATGTGCCAACCATCGGTGATTTCACGGCACCTGGATGGGCGGCAAGGTCATCGGATTGTGCTGCGGGGGCTGCGTCTGCTGCCGGTGCTGCTGCCGGGGCAGGGGCTGCTGCTGCCACAGGGGCCGCTGCTGCTGGAGCGGCTGCCAAAACGGTCTGCGTTGCGGCGGTGCGTGATACGCGAATGGACAGAGACTCTGTTTCAAGTTCAATGTCTGTCAAATTACGCTCATCAAGGATGCCAGCTAATTCGCTTGTTAGCTTGGCTTCTTTTGATAGGCCAGACTTTGCTTTATCTGAGCTGCTCATACCAATAATCTCCTACCTTCACATTATGGTTTGATATTTATGATTTCGTCTGCTGCTGCAGAAGTCCGCTCGCAGCATGAATGGCTGATAAATATGATTGCGCCCCAAAACCAGCCACAACGCCATTTACCACTGGGGCAATCATGGATTTGTGGCGGAATGATTCACGCGCATATACATTTGATAGATGCACTTCAATCGCAATGCCATCAAACAGGCTGAGCGCATCTCGCAATGCAATTGATGTATGAGTGTAAGCGCCGGCATTGAAGATAATCACATCATGCGTTTTGATAGCATTCTGAATGGCTGTGACCAATTCGCCTTCATGGTTTGATTGCAGGCAATCAATGCGAAAGCCTAAGGAGGTCGCAAGGGCCGTGCAATCATCTTCTACCATTGCCAAGGTATGACTACCGTAATGTTCAGGCTCTCTTGTGCCTAACATGTTCAAATTCGGGCCATTCAGCAATAAAAGTCGTTTCTCACTCATCATGGGCTCTACCTTAGTTGGCTCTGCGTAAAAATGCTAATGAAAACCATTATGCTGCGCCATTTTGTACCATGCAAAATGACTAGCCGGCTTGCTTCTCACGTTGCAATGCGATGATTTGCTTTATCTCTGCGGCTGAGGCTGCGCCAGGGATAAGCTGATCTCCGATAAGGAGGGCAGGCGTGCCTTCTAATTCTAGCATTTGTGCCGCTTGTCTGGTGCGCGCAATAATCGCATCAATCTCTTTATCTTTCATATCAGCCTCTAGCTGATCCACATCAAGCCCTGCTTCAACAGCGATTGATAAAATAGTGCTCAGTGACAAGCCGCCGCGCCACCCCATCATGGCAGCGTGGAATTCCGGGAATTTGCCCTGGCGATTAGCTGCAATGGCGGCACGTGCGGCTTCGATGGAAGATTCGGCCAGGATAGGATATTCCTTCAAGGTCAAACGCACCTTGTCATCTTCTTCCAGCACGGCCTGCAACTGTGTAAAAACGCGTTTGCAATAGCCACAATTATAGTCTGAGAACTCATAGATAATGATATCGGCCTCGTCACCCGCGCCGATATAAGGGTCTCCCTCATCTTGGCGAACAAAATCAAAGGCCATCTGCTGACGTGCCTGAGTTTCTCGTGTTGCGAGGTCAATGAGAGCCTCCCGCACCAATTCAGGATTTTCTTGAATGAAGGTGGCAAATAGTTCGTTCAGCGCATTTTTTTGCGATGTTGAAAATTCAGCAAGGGCTGGTGTGCTTACCATGCTTGCCACTAAGCAGAATGCTGCCACTAAAAATCTCATCGCTTTTATCCTTCGGTTGCGGTGTTATCGCTCTATAAAACTTATCCCGCTACTATAGCGCCTTGTAGGGTGAAATCAATCCTGACCACCTAAGGAAAACAAGATATCATTGGCGCGGTTGCGGCTTTCCTTGCTGATCTCCTCTTGAGCGAGGGCGCGCTTAGCCATCTGAATAGCGCGCTGTTTGTCGCCCAGTAGTAAGGCTTCCTCCGAAAGGGCAATATCCGCTTGGGCTAATTGTCCGTTACGACCAAGGGCGATGGCTAATTGTCTGCGCAAAGCTGGCCAGCGCGGCTCACCTGAGACAGCTTTTGCAAAGGCATCTGCTGCCTTAGCGAAATGAGAGGCCTCTCCGGCATTGCCAGAAGCAAGATAGGCACGGCCTAACCCAAAATAGAGCAAAGGGGCTTCCCGCAGGGATATGGCACGCTCATAAGCGGTGATCGCATCTGCCAATTGATAGTCAAACAGATAGATGTCGCCTGCAAATTCATGGAAATAAGGGTTGTCATCATAGCGGTTGCGGAGCTCATTAATCGCGCTCAAAGCATCTGGCATGTCACCACGCCGAAAATGAGCGATAGCAGTGCGATAGAGGTGTTGGTCTGCCGTATAAGACGGCCAGCGTTGTGGTCTTGAATTGGGCGCTGTGCGTTTGGCCGCCAGCGCCTCTTTCAATGTTTGCGTTGGGGC
>WTJA01000075.1:15256-20499 GCA_011524995.1 Alphaproteobacteria bacterium
GCTGCAACTGCCGCCAATGTGCTGGTCAAGCCAGCTTCTTGTACAGCGATGGCGCGGCGCGGCGCGTGGCCCGCTGCGAGATGTCCAATTTCATGGGCAATCACGCCTAAAATCTCAGCTGTTGATTTCGCGCTGGTCAATAATCCTGTGTGAATATAGACAATATCTCCGCCCATCACATAAGCATTATAGCTATCATCAACCACGATACGGATGGTGATGCTGTCCATGCCTGCTGCTTGTGCCAGGGGTTGCGTTAGGTGAAAAAAGCCATCTTCGATTTCGGTGTCGCGGATAATCCCTGCTTGGGCTACGCTCGTCAGGTTAAGTGCTACAACTAAAGTAAGGCATGATAGGCGGGCTCTTAGGGCAAGGCTGCGCCATAAAAAAACCATCATTTTGTGAAAAAAGGCAGAGACGTGCATAAGCTTATCTATTTATCGCAGGTTTAAAGTAAATAATCATAATATTAGAATTAAATTCGAAAAAAATATAAAATTCAGAATAAAATGTTAATATTGTAAATTTGACAAGATAGTTTCAAAATGAAATTTAACATTTCGCGAGGAATATATCTCATTATCTGGCGTATTTTGGTTTCATGCGCTGATGATACCATAATTTTTGGAAAATGAAGATAGCGTTCCTTTTGGTAAAGAGGCTTGTTAGAAAAGATTAATAAAGGCACGATGGCCCCATGATTAAATGTTCAAACCGTTCAGATATCCCAACTTTCTTAGCACTTGAAGGCATGCGTAAGGCACAAGAGCTTGAGGCGGCAGGGCATGATATCATTCATTTGGAAATTGGCCAGCCATCAACAGCTGCACCTGAGGCGGTGACGCAAGCATTGGTGGCCTCGGTAGCAGATACCGGGACACATGGCTATTCCTTGCCTTTGGGCGTGCCAGCTTTACGTGATGCCATTGCCCAGCATTATCAGTCTCAATATGGCTATAATACAGATCGGCGCGCTTTGGCGGTCACAGTTGGCTCATCAACAGCGTTTGCGCTTGCCTTCCTAACCGCCTTTGATGTGGGTGATAAGGTGGCGTTGCCAACACCAGGTTACCCGGCCTATCGCAATTTGATGCTGGCTCTTGGCATTGAGCCTGTTGCCTTGCCAGCTCGTGCAGAAGAAGGGTGGATGCCAGCTCTCGAAGAAATGGAAAAATGGGATGAGTTGCCAGCGGGACTGATTATCGCTAGCCCCCATAATCCGACAGGTGTGGTTTTGTCAGAAGCTGAATTAAAAGAGATTTGTGACTGGTGCCATAAGCATAAAGTTAGATTGATCTCAGATGAAATTTATCACGGCCTTGCCTATGATAAGCCGACACAGACAGCCGCACTTTATAATGAAGATGCGATCATCATCTCTGGATTCTCAAAATATTATTCCATGACGGGATGGCGTCTTGGGTGGATGGTGATGCCATGTGATTTGCGTGGCACAATCGAAAATCTACTGGCTAATTTATTTATTTCGTCGCCCACGATGAATCAATTGGGTGCGGTAGCAGCCTTTTCAGCCACAGAAGAACTTGATGCTCATGTGGCACGCTATCGCGAAAATAGGGATATTCTCCTTTATGGGTTGCACCCTGCTTTTCTAGGTAACCACGCGCCGTGTGATGGTGCCTTTTACCTCTATGCGGATGTGAGTGCGCTCACTGATGATAGTTTGAGCTTTGCCAAAGCCTTAATTGAAGAAGAGGGCGTTGCTGTTACGTCAGGCGTGGATTTCGACCCAGAAAAAGGCCACCATTTTGTGCGCTTATCGTTTGCGGGCAAAACGGCTGATATGAGAGAGGCAGTGCGCCGCATTAATCGTTTCACTGAACGTTTACTAAGCCCGCAACAAAAATCGGCGTGAGCTAGATTTTGAACAGCATTAAAAAAGGCACCATGATGGTGCCTTTCTTTTTATCTAAGTGGTCTTTTTGGTTGCCTGGCGCCTAAGAGCGTGACCACCAGCCTCTTTTCGGTTTAGCAGGGGCCTCGCTGCTGCCGACCTCAACCACATCAACAGGTTGTGATGAAATGGGGGCTCTTGCGTCAGCGGGTGCTGCGGTCGCGTCTGCTGGGGGTGCATCTGCTGGTGCTGCTTTTTTCTTAGCCGCTTTCTTGCCTGCTTTTTTCTTCGCCGTTTTTGCAGCTTTTTTAGCTTTTGGCTTCACAGCCTCTTCGCTAGCTGCTGCATCATCATCGGCTGGTGCTGCTTTTGCTTTCGCTGATTTTTTCTTTGCCGTTTTCTTCTTGGCCGCTTTTTTCTTTGCGGCTGGCTTGTCTTTAACCTCAGCCTTCTCTTTCACTTCAGCTGGTTCTGCGGCTTCAGCGCTGGCTTCAACAGCACTTTGAGAAGATGTATCTTCTGCGGGTGCTTCAGTTTGTTCTACAGCGGCAGGGGCAGCTTTATTGTTGCGGCCACGGCCACCGCGGCTCCGGCGGCGCTTATTTGGCTTTTCAGATGTGGCATCTTCCCCTTCAGCAGTGCTTGTGGTAGCAGCGTCTGAGGCAGCCTCATTGTCATTGGCTTCATTTGCGTCTGACTGCTGTGCCTCATCTGCCACGACATCGGTATCAGCATTACGCTTTTTGCGGCGTCTACCGCCACGTCTGCCGCGACGACGGCGCTTCCCTTCACCTTTTTCCTCATCACCCTCTTGGGTTTCGCCATCAGGTGCGTCACCATTGCTCGCTTGGCCATTAGTTGCCTGACCATTATTTGATTGGCCATTTTCCTTTTGCTGCGATGCATCACGCTTTTGCGATTGTGATTTGCGGTTATTCTGATTTTGCTGAGGGGCAGCCTGGTTGTTGGCTTGGCGCACAGTGCCGTTCACAATAATGCCATCTGCCATCAAGGATTTATCAGCCGCAATGATGATTGAAATACCGAAGGTCTTTTCAATATCGGCAACCGTTTCACGCTTATGGTTCAAAATATAAAGCGCAATCTCATCATTCACTGTCACAGTGAGGCTGCTCTCTTTTGTTTTCTCAGCCTCTTGTTCAATCACACGCAAGATCTGCAGGGCAGATGATTGCGTTGAACGGATACGCCCTGTGCCTTCACAATGCGGGCAGGTTTGGCTCACCGTCTCCACAAGTGAAGGGCGCAATCTTTGACGCGACATTTCAAGCAGGCCGAAATGGCTGATAGAACCAACCTGAATGCGGGCTCTATCATTGCGAACAGCATCTTTTAAGCGACGCTCAACAGCATTTTGATTGCGATTTTCTTCCATATCAATGAAGTCAATCACGATCAGACCAGATAGATCTCGCAGCTTGAGCTGGCGCCCAACCTCTTCAGCGGCTTCTAAATTTGTCTTCAGCGCTGTTTCTTCAATATTGCGCTCTTTTGTGGCTTTGCCGGAATTGACATCCACCGCCACGAGGGCTTCGGTTTGGTTAATGACAATATAGCCACCAGATTTCAGCACCACCTCAGCGCTATAGATAGATTCCAGCTGTTCTTCAATTTTGTAGGTCTGGAACAAATGTGGCTGCTCATCATATTTCACCACTTTCTTAGCGTGGCTTGGGATAAGCATCTTCATTTGTGCTTTGGCTGTCTTATAGGCCTCTTCGCCTTCAACCAACACTTCATCGATATCATTCGTATAGATGTCGCGAATGGCCTTTTTCACCAATGAGCCTTCTTCATGGATCAGAGACGGTGCCTCTGATTCCAGCGTTCTTTCGCGGATTTCGTTCCATAATTTCGTGAGATAGGTGTAATCACGCTTGATTTCAGTTTTCGTGCGCTTGGCCCCTGCTGTACGCGCGATGACTGCCATGCCTTGCGGCACATCTAGTTCTTCTACGATGGCCTTCAGCCGCTTGCGATCGGCCACATTGGCAATCTTGCGAGACACACCCCCGCCGCGATTGGCGTTTGGCATCAAGACACAATAACGACCTGCCAAAGAGAGATATGTTGTCAGAGCGGCGCCTTTATTGCCGCGCTCTTCTTTAACCACCTGTACTAGCAAGATTTGTTTGCGTGTAATGACTTCTTGGATTTTATAGCGACGAGCAAATGCCTTATGAGAGCGGCGTGATTGATCAACCTCATCTTCACCGCCCAATGTTTCAGGCTTTCCATCTTCGGCGCCGTCAGATGTATCGTCACTATCTTCTGTTGCAGCATCTTCGGCTGTTTCAGCGGCGTTTTCCGCTTCTATTTCTTCGCGGTCCTCAACAGGGATACGGTAATAATCCGGGTGAATTTCACTAAATGCCAAAAAGCCTTGACGGTTGCCACCATATTCAACAAAAGCCGCCTGTAGGGACGGTTCGACACGTGTCACACGTGCGAGATAGACATTTCCTTTTAGTTGTTTTTGATAGCTATTTTCGTAATCAAACTCTTCAATGCGGTTGTGATTGAGAAGCGCAACCCGTGTTTCTTCGGGCTGATGCGCATCGATAAGCAATTTTTTTGTCATAATCTGAGGTTCCCACGCCGCTCCCAGCCTCTAGCGAGGGTGTGGGTGAGCGGTCTGTAAGTGCTGAAAACACTGATGGGTCAATTGATTGTGATGAAGAAGACGTAACAAAAGCATATCTGTTGCCAGATATGCTCGTCGGCGCGTTTCCTCTTTTTAAACATAAGGCGGCGTTCATTGGCACGGCCCCTAACACAATCTTTTGCCAGCATGTCGGCAGCGCCTCGGCAGGCGTCTTGCCGCTTTCTCCATGCCTTTTTCATCAACTTCGTAAAAATGCCAGATTGGCATTCTCATTTTAAAATCCGCCGATGCTAAGCCTCCTATGATTTTGGGGCATCAGCACGTTAGATTAAAATCCTTACCCACAACCTACTCTTTTCCGTGTCTATTCTGCAAGTCTTTTCAGATGGTTGCTTCTATCTTTTGTATTCGCGTTTCTTTTCTGAAGTTCTGCCTAGCCCTGCGGCGCATGATTGGGTAGATTAGCGACGCGCTTGACAGGCGTGATACAGATGTTTTGAGCGATGAAGGCAAACCTATTATGCGGCTAACCCAAGTCTTGCAGCCACTATCTCTTGTCAAATTCTGGCTCATGAGCGTCATACTCGCCATGATGATGCCTTATAATATCGCGTCTGCTGACAATGCCTTTACCGGGTTGCGTATGGGGAGCGTTGCTATTGATGGCGCTGATGCAACGCGGCTCGTCGTTGAGATGAGTAAACCTATCGAAGCGCGTCTTTTCTTGCTTGATAATCCCTATCGGCTCGTTATGGATGTGGC
>WTJA01000075.1:20599-36013 GCA_011524995.1 Alphaproteobacteria bacterium
CCTGCCCCGCGTCCAGCCTCTTTCAAGCGGCGTTGGGTTGTGATGGTTGATGCTGGCCATGGCGGCAAAGATCCGGGTGCCCGTGGCGCGCGCGGTACGATCGAAAAAGAAGTCACCTTGAAGGCTGCGCGTATTTTGGCGGATAAATTAAATCAAACGGGCCGCGTCAGAGCTGTTTTGACAAGAGATGATGATCGCTATTTAAAGCTACGGCAACGCATAAATCTAGCAAGAGAGGCGCAGGCTGATCTCTTCATCTCGTTGCATGCGGATGCCTTCGATAACCCCAAAGCAAAAGGGATGAGTGTGTTTTCTTTATCAGACAAAGCATCTGATAAAGAAGCGGCGTATCTTGCACAACGGGAAAATCAGGCAGATTTGATTGGTGGTCCTGACCTAGATGGTGAAGACCCGCTTGCTGCGACTGCTTTGCTTCGTATGTTTCAGCGTGAATCAATGAATGAATCAGCGCATCTCGCAAATGAAATTTTGACAGAAATCAAAGATTTGCCAGGCGGCAATAAGCGCGGGCACCGGTTTGCTGGGTTTGCTGTCCTGAAATCCCCAGACATCCCGTCAGTGCTGTTTGAGATGGGCTTCCTGACCAATCGTGAGGAAGAGGCAAAATTACGCTCAACAAAGTATTTATCTGGGCTTGCTGATAGATTGCAGCGTGCCATTATCACCTATTTGGAACAATCAGGCCGCTAATGACTGCCCCAGTATCGCCGCAATCTAAGTCTATGCTCGGCCGCATGATAAAGTGGATAGCTGGCTTATTAACTCTTGCAATCATTGGGATCGCGGCTGTCATTGGCGGTGTGCTATGGGTGTTTTGGACCTATGGGAATGATTTGCCAGATTATCGGCAATTGGCGAAATATGAACCAGATGTGGTAACCAGGGTTTATGCCGGTAATGGGGCGCTATTGGAAGAATATGCCACCCAAAAGCGGCTATTTGTGCCAACAAAGGCTATTCCTCCGAAATTAATTCATGCGTTTTTATCAGCCGAAGATAAAGGCTATTATGCGCATTTCGGCGTTGATCTAAAAGCGTTAGGTCGTGCCGTCCTGACGAATATTGTGAATTATGGAACAGGCCGTCGTCCGATCGGGGCGTCAACCATCACCCAGCAGGTGGCGAAGAACTTCTTGCTTACCAACGAAGTCTCATATGAGCGGAAAATCAAAGAAGCGATTTTGGCTATCCGCATTGAGCGTGCCTTTAATAAAGAACAGATCCTCGCGCTTTATTTGAATGAAATTTATCTGGGCCTCGCTAGTTACGGTGTGGCGGCGGCCTCACTGAATTATTTTGATAAGGCGCTTGATCAGCTTGAATTACATGAGATGGCCTATCTCGCAGCCTTGCCGAAAGCGCCAGGGAATTATCACCCAACACGCAAAACCAAAGCGGCGCTAGCGCGTCGTAATTGGGTGCTTAGCCAAATGGCTGAAAATGGGTATATCAGCAAAGAGACCGCCGCAGAGGCTGCCGCTAAGCCATTATCCTATCGTGATCAAACAGGGGCGGATAGCGCCTCTGCTCCTTATTTCACAGAACAAGTGCGGCGTCAGCTCATCGCGCAATATGGCGCTGATGGGTTATATGGTGGGGGGCTCGCGGTTCGTACAACCCTCGACCCACGCCTGCAAGAGATTGCAGAGCGTGCGTTGCGCGAAGGTCTTGAAGCCTTGGATAAACGCCAAGGCTGGCGCGGTCCGCTTGGTCAGGTGGACCCCTCCCAAGATTTAGAAGCGCAGCTTGCAGCTTTTACCGCCATCATGCCAGAAAATCGTTATGCGGCATTAGTAACAGAGGTTGAAGATAAAACAGCCTATATTTATGTGCGGGGTGGGTCTGCGCAAATCCCATTTGCCCTCGCAAACTGGGCGTATCCGCCGCGCAATGAAGAGGGGATTCGCCCGCAGCCTATCCAATCTCTAACCGAAGCTTTGCAAGTTGGTGATATCATCATGGTGCAGCCGCCAGAAGAGGCAAAGGAGCGGATCAGGGATTATAACGTACAGGACGGGGATTATGCACTTGGTCAAATTCCAGCTGTGAATGCCGCTTTGGTTGCTCTTGATCCTCATACTGGCCGGGTATTGGCGATGTCTGGCGGCTATGATTATCGCAATTCTGAATTTAATCGGGCAACACAGGCAAAACGCCAACCAGGATCAGCCTTTAAGCCATTTGTGTATCTCGCAGCCCTCGATCAGGGATATTTGCCTACAACACGGATTTTGGATGCGCCACTCGTTGTTGATCAAGGGCCAGGTAAACCAAAATGGAAGCCAGCCAACTATACCAAGAAATTCTACGGCCCCTCTATCATGCGGGTTGGTATTGAACAGTCTCGTAACTTGATGACGGCCCGGCTTGCCATGGCACTCGGCATGGATGTGGTGTCTGATTATGCCGCGAAATTCGGCATTGATGAAAATATGCCGCCTCTCTTGTCAATGTCACTTGGCGCTGGTGAGACTGACTTGCTCTCTATTACCGCGGCTTATGGTATTTTGGTGAATGGGGGAAAGGATGTTGTGCCAACGCTCATTGACCGCGTGCAAGACAGAACAGGCAAAACAATTTATCGCCATGATGAGCGCGATTGCAGCGCGTGCCAAAGCGATGATTTGCAATTGGTGAATATCATTCCAACATTGGAGGATGAGCGTACACAGCTCACGGATCCCGCGTCAGCCTATCAAATGGTATCAATGTTGGAGGGCGTTATTCAGCGCGGGACAGGGCGGAAGATTAAAGACGACTCTCTTGTGATTGCAGGGAAAACAGGCACGACCAATGATAATACAAATGCGTGGTTCATTGGCTTTTCACCAGATTTGGTTGCCGGTGTTTATGTTGGCTATGATACGCCGCGTCCCTTGGGGAAACGAGAAACAGGGTCAACAGCGGCTGTTCCGATTTTTGGGCAATTTATGTCTGAGGCCTTGGAATCTGCGCCAACTATCCCGTTTCGTCGTCCTAATGGCGTCAATATCATCCCCGTCTCAGCGGAAACAGGATTGCGGGTATCTTTAAAGGATCCCAAAGCTGTATTAGAGACCTTCAAGCCAGGACAATTTCCAGAGACCAGTCAAATTATTGACGGCGGCATGAAGGTAGATGCGGGGGCTGCAAAGCCAGTTGCACCTGCTGCGCCAGCACTGTATTAAAGTGGCATATCTTTGACCCCTATTCCACATAAGGCATAACAAGCGATGCAGGCAGAAACACATCACGCCATAGAAACGATTAAAGCCGCCATCGGCCTTCTGCAAACGCATATTGACGTCGCGGCATCAAAAGCGCGTCTCGATGTCTTGATGGCACAAATTTCTGATCCTGATTTCTGGAATGACCAAGAAACCGCGCAAGCTGTGATGCAAGAAAAGACCTATCTTGAAAATGCCTTGGCTAGTTTGGCTGAAATTGAAGATGGCCTCGCCGAACAGCTAGAAATGATAGCCCTTGGTGAAGAAGAGGGTGATGGGGACATTGTGGCAGAAGCCGAGGCTGAGATTTTGTCTCTTGCTGCCGTGGCAGAAAAGAAACAGCTGGAATCCCTATTATCAGGTGAGGCAGACCGGAATAATTGCTTCCTTGAAATTCATCCGGGCGCTGGCGGTACCGAAGCCCAAGACTGGGCCGCTATGCTCATGCGAATGTATTCTCGTTGGGCAGATGCGCGCGCCTTTAAGCTTGAAGTGATGGAAGAAAGTGCAGGCGAAGAAGCCGGTATTAAGTCAGTGACCTTGCGCGTGGCTGGTGTGAATGCTTATGGCTGGTTGAAAACGGAATCTGGTGTGCATCGCCTCGTCCGCATTTCGCCCTATGATAGCTCAGCGCGCCGGCATACAAGTTTCGCCTCTGTTTGGATTTATCCAGAGGTTGATGACAATATCGATATTGAAATTGCTGAATCTGATTTGCGTGTTGATACCTATCGTGCCTCTGGCGCTGGTGGACAGCATGTGAATACCACTGATTCCGCCATCCGTATTACGCATGTACCAACGGGTATCGTCGTGCAATGTCAGTCTGATCGCTCGCAGCATCGTAACCGCGCGACGGCACTGAATATGTTGAAAGCGCGTCTCTATGAGTTAGAGCTTCAAAAGCGAGAAGAGGCAGCGAATGATACCAATGCGACAAAGTCAGATATTGGCTGGGGCAACCAAATTCGGTCCTATGTCTTGCATCCTTATCAAATGGTGAAGGATTTACGTACGCAGGTTGAAACCGGTAATGCGCAAGGTGTGCTAGATGGTGACCTTGATAATTTTATCGAGGCTAGCCTTGCGGCTCGTGTAGGAAGCAAAGTCTAAAGTTCGGTTCTCACCTTCTAGGCTGAGGCTGCTATGGGGCGATAAAAGGCAGCTGAAAAGCGTGCGGCATTGCGGGCAGAGATATTAAAGGGTGGTTTTAATTGTCCATGGAAATACCGCTTAACAAGACCTTGCCAGGTGCTGATAGGGTCTAAGCGTTCCATCCCACATTGATAATCAAACCATCTTTTGCCTGTGGCGACATGGCCCACTTCATCATGCATGATGATCTCTAGGATTTCAGCAGATGAGGTATCTTCTATTTCATAGAATTTTTTCAATAGCTGGGGTGTGATATCAAGGCCTCTCGCTTCTAGAACTAGGGGCGCGATTGCTAAACGTGCGAGCAAATCATCTTTGGTGGAGTCGGCGGCTTGCCACAGGCCATCATGCGCTGGCAAAGCGCCATAGAAGCTTCCCATCTCCTCTAGCCGGTCAGCCAGCAATGTGAAATGTTTTGCTTCATCATCTGCCACTGATAGCCAATCTTTTGTGAAATCTAATGGCAAGTGATGATGTTGATAGCGCACCGCCATATCTAGCGCCAAATCAATCGCATTTAATTCAATATGAGCGATGGCATGTAACAGGGCGATGCGGCCTTCTGACGCCTTGGTAATGCGCCGTTTAGGGACGTCTCGCGGGTCCAATAATTGCGGGGCGTCAGGGCGGCCTGGACGATCGGACACGACTTGCTGCGAGACCCCATTATACCCACCATCACAGAGATGTTTGTAAATCTGTCTAACGCGTAGTGCCTTTTGGCGTGGATCACAGATGCCAAACGCCTCGATGATATCAGGTGCCGCATCCAGATGCGTTGTCATGCGCTTAGCCGCCAGATTGAATGTGGCTTAAGACATCATCTGCGTGACCTGGGACTTTTACCTTTGGCCAGACATGTAGGATGTTGCCATCGGGGCCAATCAGGAATGTGGCGCGTTGAATGCCCATATAGCTGCGGCCATACATTGATTTTTCAACCCATACACCAAATTGCTCGCAGATATCACTTTCATGATCTGCGCCCAGCAAACAGGTGAGGTTATATTTATCACGGAATTTGGCTTGTTTTTGTGGTGTGTCTTTTGACACGCCAATCACAACGGTATTGGCAGCCTCAAACTCGGCAGCAAGCTCAGAGAAGGCAATGGCTTCCTTGGTGCAGCCAGATGTATCTGCTTTTGGAAAGAAGAATAGAACGATATTTTTTCCGGCATGGTCTGCGCTTGAAAAATGCCCTGTATCCGTTGGCAGTGTAAAAGCAGGGATGGTTTGTCCGGTTTCTAGCATAGCAGACCTCATAATGTTAGTAATGGGGGCGTCGTTTAGGCGCCTGATATCTCCCTTTAGAGATAGGGTGCGCCATGATAGTTTGCAAGATCACTTACCGCTTGTCATCCGTTCATTTTGACGCAGTTTATTTCCCTTTTTGTTGGCTGGGAATTGGTGCATAATTATGCAATGATGACAAAGGCTCAGGGGTTAGTCTTGCAGCGCTTTGATAAGCAAGTTTGCCAGCATAAATAGCATTCATGAACTAGTCAGAGAGCGCAGGCAAAAAAGGGGATAGTTGGTTGTCACAATCTGACGACACAAAACGGAAACAAGAAGAGGGGCATTCTGCGTCGACAGAACGCGCCGCTTTGCCAAAGGGGGTGAAGGGCTCGCTTCCTTATCGATTTCTGCGTGCCCTCCTTCAGATATCTATTTTTGTTATCGCGCTCTTATCGCTAATTGGCGCTGGTCTCTATGCTTATATCCAGCATCAGGGCGGGCTGAAGCAGTGGGCTGAACAATCTCTGTCTGTGCCAGAGCTTGGCATCATGACACGCTTTGAAGATGTTTCTCTTCATCTTGATATCTCGCATCTCACTTTTGAAGCGCATTTTACAGGAGCCACGGTTAGTTTGGATGCGCAGTCTGTGAGTGTGCCGCGCTTGGAAGTGCGCGTGAGCCCAGAGACGCTAGCAAGGGGACAATTTGCCTCTACTTTGATTGACGGGCTTGATGTGTCGTTGTTGCAGGAAGAGCAAGGCTTGCGTTTGGCGGGTGATTGGTCGGCGCTATTTGCGCGCCTCTCACAGCAGCCAGGCAATGAGGCGCAGGCGAGAAGCGAGTTGATTTCGCTCTTGGCCAACCGGGAATTAATCTTCCGAAAGGCACGTGTAACCCTCAGAAAAGAGGGTGTCTTGTCACGTATCGGGTTTGAAGATATCACAGCGCAGATGTCTCTTGATACCGCTGGTAATGCCCAGATAACGGGTCAAATGGTCGCCATAGATGCCCCAGACAGCCACGTGCAATTTTCTGCGGCTGTGAATTTACTCACGCAGCTTTCTGAGTTGCAACTTGATGTGGCCCAGCTGCCAACGGCCCCGCTTGCTGATTTTGTGCCTACTGCTTTTGCCCCCTTATCACAATTAGGTGTGATAGAGGGCACACTCTCACTGATAGGTGAGGGACAGCTCATACAATCAGCCACAGGGACAATCCGTGCGAGGGACGGGTTCCTTCCTATTATTGGCGGACGAAGCGAGGCCTATGCGCGTCTTGGGGGACAGATTTCTTATAGCCGGGCAGATGATTACCTTACTGTAACAGATGTCGCTTTGACCCTGCAGGATGGCCGTAAAGTGACTTTTGGCGGAAATGTAGCGGGCCTTGCACAAAATATCACCGGGTTGTCTGGCAGCGTTCTTGTTGAAGATTTGCAAATCACCTCGCTGCTTGCAGAATGGCCTGAAGCGGCATTGCCAGCCGTTCGCGCCTATATGGTTGAGAGTTTTTCTAGCGGTGCCTTTGAGACATTAGCCGTAACCTTTGAAGGCCAGTTTAATAAAATCGCGCAAACATTAACTTTGTCTAAATTATCGCTCAATGGCGAGATTGATGACGTGGAAGTTGCAACAGGTTATGGCCAATATGAGGCCCTCACCGGCTTGGCAAAGGGGCGCTTATCCGTGGATGTTGGCGCAGGCGGACAGCTGACATCAGCCAAAATGAAATTAAGCCTCTCAGATGGCGCTATCAAAGTTCAGGGTCGTGAGGACGCTATTGTCTTTGAGCAAGCGGCTGGTGAAGTCATTTATGAGCCTGGCCGTGTCAGCGTTCCAGATGCTCGTTTTACGTTCTCAGAGGCAAGTGAACTAGCTGCTAGCTTGTCCATGACCTTAGATGAAGCGCTTCATCCGCAAGTGATATCTGTTGTGGCGCAAGCGCCTCTTTTACCAATTGAAGATGTGTTATCCTTATGGCCGCAAGACGTGGCACCTTCAACACTGGCCTATATCCGCAAATCACTGACCGGTGGCGATGTGTCTGATTTTGATATGAAGCTGGATTTATCACTGCCTGCGGATAATTCATCGTCAAAAATTGCCATTGATCGCTTTGATGCCGAATTAGATATCATCGGGACTGAATTTGCGTGGCTTGCGGGGCAACCACCTTTGCAGGATGTCGGCGCGCATGTCAGCTTGCATGACAATGTTGTGACAATCGATGTGCAGCAAGGGGCGCATGATAATTTAGCGTTGCAATCAGGCACCTTATATATCAATCCAGCCTTGCAACCGGCTGGCCAAACAAGATTACTCACGTTGAAACTGGCGGGTGAGGCACCTGCTGCGGAAATTGTGCAGATTTTAGACGCGCCTCAAATTAATCAATTAGATGAGCTGCCGGTTGATATATCTGATTTATCTGGCGATGTGCGCGCATCACTTCACTTGACGGGCTCTCTTGCTGATCGAAAGGCAAAATTCCAACTTGTGAGTGCAGATGCCACGCTCTCGCAAGGGGCGGTGTCAAACATCTTTCAGGAGTTTGATGTAAGTGAGGCTGATTTGGTGCTGGCATTGCGCCCTGGCCGTGTGGAGATATCTGGGGCGGCGAAGGTTGATGACGTTGCTGGCGATTTTAGCCTGTCATATGCCGATGATCGTCTACGCCTTTCTGGACAGATGTCACCTCATGCAAAGTTAGCAGACTTAGCGGCCACCTTCTCAGGACAAGAAATTACAGGTCAGATTGGTGGGCGTTTTGCGCTTGCAACAACGCTTGGTACGAATAAGCAAGCCGCTCAAGAGGCTGGGCTTTATATCACGGCTGATTTGGCGAAAGCTGGGGTGAATGTGCCACTCTTAAATTGGGCAAAATTACCAGGTGAGACAGGGCAGTTTGCATCAGCCTTCCGGTTCGTGAATGGCGGGCTCCGCGATATCTCAAATATCGCTGTCGATGCTGGCGGCCTGCGAGGGCAAGGCGCCATTCAATTCGACCAAGCGGGGCGTTTTACCAAAGCAGAATTTGATAATGTGAGCTGGCCTGGTAACAAATTATCGCATCTTGAAATTGCCCCGCAAGCCAAAGGTGGCCTCCTTGTCACAGGTGAGGGGGACCTCCTTGATTTACGGGCACTTCGTCAAGGTGATGGGCTGTCTGAGGGGCGTCAAATCGCGTTTGATATGACCGCCAATCGCTTATTAGTTGAAACCGATATCGATCTCTATGGGCGCATGGTAGGTGAAGTGCAAAAGGACGGTAATGGCGAAGCTACTTTGGAAGGCTCGCTCATCATCAAGGGTAAGCCACTATTGGAACAAGGGACTGTGACGGCGGTATTTGGGCCTAATGGCGAATATCTCAGTGCTGTGGGTTTGATTGGTGGGGCAGAAGCGCGCCTTGAATATAGCCCGTCTGAAGAAGAGGATCCGTTATTGATCATCACCTCTCAGAATGCTGGCCGGGTATTATCTGGGCTTGGTGTGACAGATACCATCCGCTCTGGGCGGTTAGTGTTGGTGAATGAATTTAAAAATGGGTCATTCACCGATTTTGATACGACCATTAATTTAGAAGAATTTAATGTAATTGAAGCCCCGGCAGCGGTTCGGGCCTTTTCAGTACTTGGCTTGGCTGGCTTATATTCCCTTGTAGAGGGGGATGGTACGCGCTTTACAAGGGGTGAGGCAGAAATTCAAACGCGGGGCAAGGCGCACACGATCACCCATATGGCGGCATCAGGTGGCGCTGTGGGTGTCACCTTGCTTGGCAAATATGATAGCGATACCAAACAAGTGGATGTCAGCGGCAATCTTGTACCTGTGAATCAATTCTCAAAAATCATTGGCGCTGTTCCCATCTTAGGGGAATTGCTGTCTGGTATTGATAAATCAGGGGTGTTTGCAACGCAGTTTAACGTAACAGGTCCGATAGAAGACCCAGAGACATCGGTGAATGTTGCATCATTAGCGCCAGGGCTTATTCGTGACTTGTTTAGCCCTGATTGGCTTGGCAAAGAGCGAGAGCGTATCATTGGTGATAATGAAACGCTCATCGCCGAATAGATTTGTGCTGCTGGGCTAGAATAATAAGCGCATGCCGCTTCTTGCCAGAGGAAAGCTGGCACTTGCCATCAATAAAATCAGCCTCTGTCAGTGTTTGATCATCACCAGTAACAGACACATTATTGATGCGCGCGCCGCCACCTTTAATCAAGCGACGAACTTCACCGTTTGAGGTCGCAAGTCCAACCTCTTTAAAGGCGTCAATGACAGAGAGGCCAAACGCCGCATCTGCTGATAATTCAATTTGTGGAAGGCCGTCAGAGGCCTGTCCTGCGGCAAATGTCTGGCGCGCTGTTTCAGCGGCTTGACGGGCAGCCTCTGCACCGTGACACAGACTAGTCGCTTCATTGGCAAGAATGATTTTGGCTTCATTAATCTCTGCGCCTTCTAACGCTTCGAGACGCGTGATTTCCTCAAGCGGTAATTCTGTGAAGAGGCGCAAGAAACGGCCGACATCGGCATCTTCTGTGTTGCGCCAGAACTGCCAGAAATCATAAGAGGAAAGACGTTCTTCATTCAACCAAACAGCGCCACTGGCGGTTTTGCCCATTTTTGCGCCTGAGGCAGTTGTGATAAGCGGGGAAGTCAGGCCAAAAATCTCTTGGCTATCGACACGTCTTGTGAGGTCAATGCCTGTGACGATGTTGCCCCACTGATCAGAGCCCCCCATCTGCAAATCGCAGCCATAGCGGCGGCGCAATTCCAAAAAGTCATAAGCTTGCAAAATCGCGTAGTTAAATTCCAAGAATGAGAGGTTTTGCTCTCTATCAAGGCGCAGCTTGACAGATTCCATACCCATCATACGGTTGATGGAAAAGTGGCTACCATAATCTCGCAGGAATTTGATGTAGGATAATGTATCTAGCCAATCAGCATTATCCACCATCACCGCATCTGTCGGGCCATCACCAAAGGTGAGGTATTTTTCAAAGATTTGCTTAATGCCGGCTTTATTCTGTTCAATATCCTGATCAGATAGTAGCGGGCGTGCTTCATCTTTGCCTGAGGGATCGCCCACCTTTGTGGTGCCGCCACCCATAACAACAATTGGTTTATGGCCGGTGCGCTGCATCAAACGAAGCATCATAATCTGCACAAGCGAGCCAACATGAAGCGAGTTGGCCGTGCAATCAAACCCGATATAGCCTGAAATCATCTGATTGGCGGCACGGTCATCAAGACCCTCTAAATTGGTCGCCTGATGCATATAGCCACGGTCGGTTAAAATCTGCAGAAATTCTGATTTCATTTATTTGTCTCTTTGTCGCAAATTATAAGGCAGGCATTGCCGCTGCTTAGGCGTCTTCTTCCGCATCGCGTGGCGTGTCCAAATAGGTGCCAATCGCAGTCATGGCTTCATCAAGATGGCTTGAGAAGAAATGATTAGCACCATCAATTTCAGCGACCGTAATCTCGACCCCTTTTTGCTTGGAAATTTTATCGACAAGCATTTGCACGCGCTCAATTGGCACATCTTCATTTTGGTTGCCATGAACGATGATACCAGAGGCAGGGCAAGGCGCAAGGAAGGCAAAATCGTGTGTGGCTGCTGGCGGTGACACAGAGACGAAACCTGTGATTTCAGGGCGGCGCATCATGAGCTGCATGCCAATCCAAGAGCCAAATGAGAAGCCAGCAATCCAACATTCATTTGAGCCGGGATGTTGTGATTGAAGCCAATCCATCGCTGTGGCGGCATCCGATAATTCACCCTCACCAGCATCATAGATGCCTTGAGAGCGTCCGACACCACGGAAGTTAAAGCGCATCACGGCAAAGCCACGTTCTTGGAACAGTTTATAAGTGGCAAATGTCACCCGATTATTCATTGTGCCATTGCGATTTGGCTCGGGATGGAGGATCAAAGCTGTGGGTGCATCTGGTGTCGCGCCAGGCATGTAACGACATTCTAAGCGACCTTCAGGACCATTAATAATTACTTCCGGCATTTTATCCCCTACCGCTTCTTCCATTTCTAGCAGACCAAGCTTATATCCTATATTGCTAGCTATTCCAAGTATCATCATATAAGATGATGATAGACTCTCCGCTAGCGATGTTAGGCACAGCATTACCCAGTGTTGTGCGTATGTGAGGAAAGGAGGCTGTGATGCTCTTTCAAAATCTCCGAGCTGATATGCAGGCAATGAAATATCGAGATCCCGCCTTTGGGTCTTTTCTGACAGCGCCCTTTATTTATCCCTCTATTCAAGTGTTATTTTGCTTTCGCATTGCTAACCCCCTTTGGCGGGCTGGTATTCGCTTTCCGGCGCGGTGGTTGATGCAATTTGCAAGATGGCTGACTGGCATTGAAATTCATCCTGGCGCTACCATTGGGCCTGGTTTGTTTATTGACCACGGGATGGGTGTGGTCATTGGTGAGACGGCTGAGATTGGTCGTGATTGTACCCTATATCACGGTGTGACATTAGGCGGTGTGATGCCGGCAGTGGATTCAGCATCGCAGAGATGTGTGAAACGTCATCCGACTTTAAAAGATTATGTCATTATTGGTGCTGGCGCGCAGGTGCTTGGCCCGATCACGGTTGGGAAATGCGCGCGGATTGGCGGGAATTCTGTTGTCACCAAAGATGTGCCTGATTCGGTAACGGTGGTTGGTGTGCCAGCACGCCCTGTGCCGCAAAAATCATCAGATGAGGGCTTTGCCGCTTATGCCGTGACAGAAGCCGCTGGCGAAGATTTCCGGGGCAAAACCATTCTGGCCTTGTCGGCAGAGATAAGTGAATTACGCGCTGAATTGCGTGCGTTGAAGGGCGAAGGCCCTTTATCAGTGCCAAAGGTTGAGGCAGCAGAAGGTTCGTCTAAAGTGCCGACGGCCGATAAATAAGCGCCGCAGTGTTTGTTATAAGGTAATAGTGAATGAGCAGCTCGCCTCTTTATTTTGATCATAATGCGACAACCTTGTTGCGCCCAGCCGCTGCGGCTGCGATGACGGCTGCGATGGGCCCCGCGCTTAACGCTTCCTCTATTCATCAGGTAGGGCGCGCCGCGCGGCAAAAATTAGAGGATGCCCGTGAACAGGTTGCGGCGGGATTAGGGTGCCGCCATGCGGATATCACCTTCACCTCTGGCGGAACCGAAGCCAATAATATGGTTTTGGCAGCCTTTCAAAAGCATATCATTTCTGCCATAGAGCATGAGGCGGTACGCGCGGCATGCCCAAATGCCACCATTATCGGTGTTGATGAGGCCGGCATTATCGATTTAGCCGCTTTGGAGGCCGCCCTACAAGCTGTGCCGCAAGATGAAAAGTCATCAGTCATTGTCTCTATCATGGCGGCTAATAATGAGACAGGGGTCATTCAGCCGCTTGCTGAAATAGGGCGCTTATGTGCCGCGCATCAGGTGGCGTTTCATTCAGACATGGTGCAAGCCCTTGGCAAAATGCCTCTTGATTTGACGCTGGAGGGCTTAAGCTTTGCCAGCTTCTCTGCTCATAAGATTGGCGGCCCGTCTGGGGTAGGCGCATTGTGGATAAAGCCTGGCTTGCAATTGCCGTCATTGCTGGTTGGCGGTGGTCAAGAACAAGGGCGGCGTGCAGGCACAGAAAATACGCTTGGCATTATCGGGTTTGGTGCCGCCATGGCAGAGGCGAGTAGCGCGCTTTCGCAGTTCCAAGAGATGGCCGCGTGGCGTGATGAGTGTGAAGCGGCTATCCTTCGCGCTTTGCCAGATTGCCAAATTTTAGGCCAAGCGGCGCCGCGCTTGCCAAATACCATCTCGCTTTATTTTCCAAAGATGACATCTTCAATTGCGCTGATGGCGCTTGATTTAAAAGGTATCTGCCTTAGTTCTGGGTCTGCTTGTTCTTCAGGCAAGGTCAAAGATAGTCATGTGATAACCGCGATGGGCAAAGCCCCCCTGGCATCACATGTCTTACGGATATCTGGCGGCTGGACGACAGAAAAGGCCGACTTCACAGATCTTGTCAAAGCGTTAGAAGCGCTATAAGAGCATAGCAGAATGATGATTTTTCACGCCACGTTTGCGTGATCATATGGGAGTTTAGAATGCCAGTTATTAATTTCGTAAAGCCAGATGGCAGCACACAATCAGTTGACGCCAAAGACGGGCAGAGCTTGATGGAAATTGGCCGTGATGCCAATGTTGGTGTCGAAGGCACATGCGGTGGCAGCTTATCTTGCGCAACATGTCACGTGATTTTCGACGAAGAGGGCTTTGCGAAAGTTGGCGGCGCCTCTGATGATGAAATGGATATGCTTGATCTGGCCTTTAATGTTGAGCCAACATCACGCCTTGGTTGTCAGATCAAAGTCTCAGCAGAGCTTGATGGCATCACTGTGCGTGTACCAGAGGATTTCTAAGACTAACAAAGGGGGTCAAACGCCGTGTCAGATATTGGGCTAAATTCACTTGGATTTGCCAAATCACCAGCTGAAACAAGAGTGGTGGTTGCGATGTCTGGCGGTGTGGATTCGTCGGTTGTTGCGGCTATGCTGCATGATGAAGGCTATGAGGTGATCGGTATCACCATGCAGCTCTATGACCATGGGGTGGCGCTTGATGTGAAAGGGGCCTGCTGTGCGGGGTCTGATATCCATGATGCGCGGTCAGTCGCAGCGCGCCTCGATATCCCGCATTATGTGTTGGATTATGAAAGCCTGTTTAAACAACAGGTGATGGAAGATTTTGCTGATAGCTACTTAAAAGGGCATACGCCCATCCCCTGTGTGCGCTGTAATCAAACAGTAAAGTTCAAAGACCTTCTGACGACAGCGCAAGAATTGGGGGCTGATTGCCTCGCAACGGGACATTATGTGCAACGGGTCGCTGATGGGAACGGCTTGTCCCTACGCAAAGGCGTCGATGAGGGCAAGGATCAGTCCTATTTCCTCTTTGCGACAACGCCCGAGCAATTAGCCTATGTGCGCTTTCCGCTCGGCGGTATGACCAAAGATGAAACGCGCACATTAGCGCGTCGTTATGATTTGATTGTCTCAGATAAGCCTGACAGCCAAGATATCTGTTTCGTGCCGAATGGACGCTATGGTGATGTGGTGCGCAAGTTGCGCCCTGGTGCGGTTGATGAGGGCGATATCATCCATCTTGATGGCTCAAAATTAGGCCGTCATTCAGGGGTCATTGACTATACGATTGGCCAGCGCCGCGGGCTCGGTATCGGGGGGCGGAAGGACGCCGATGATAGTGAGGGCCCGCTTTATGTGGTTGGCATCAATGCCGCAGCGCATCAGGTGATTGTTGGCCCTAAAGAGGCGCTTGCGGTGCGTGATGTCTATCTCTCTGATTGTAACTGGTTAGTAGATAGTCATATGACTGATCGCGCTGTCCTAATCCGGTTGCGCAATACGGGCCGCGCGGTGTCTGGCCGCCTTATGATAACAGAAGAGGGCGCGCATCTGCAGCTGGATGAGCCACAATATGGTGTGGCCTGTGGGCAGGCAGGGGTGGTCTATGATGCGGCTGACCCGATGATGGTGCTTGGCGGGGGGTGGATTACCTCTGCCCCGACAATGGCAGAGGAGAATATCGCCTCTCTCATGGCGCAGGCGTGAGGCATATTTTTCTCGCGCCACATTGATTTTTGGCTTGACCTCACAGGCGCAATTTCTTAAACCCCAATGACCACAGTTCGCACCGCTGGATTAGGCGCGGCGAGCAATCGGGCGGCGGAGTAGCTCAGGTGGTTAGAGCAGCGGAATCATAATCCGCGTGTCGGGGGT
>WTJA01000039.1 GCA_011524995.1 Alphaproteobacteria bacterium
GCCTATTGTGATTATATGCCGTCATCTGAGGCGTTGCGCACATCTTTGATGATAGCTGATAGCAGGGTGAAATGTGACGAGGCACTCGCCCGCTATCGCCAGCAGATGGCAGAACAAGAGGCGGCATAGATGACTGCGATTAATGCCATTAATCCGCCATGGGATACCGCGCTTATTGACCATTTGCCCTATCCCGTGTTCGCACTGAAGCCTGATTTATCATTTCAGCAGTTAAATTATGCCACAGAGACATTTTTTGAGCGCAGTCGGGCTTTGCTCCTCAAAGATTATGTGAGCGATTATTTTTTAGAGGATAGCCCGCTTTTTGCGCTTTTGCGACGGCTTTCAAGTGGTGTGACCTCGCTTGGCGGGCAAGATGTGACCCTTGTTAGTCCCAAATTAGGTAAGAAGAATGTCACCATTCAATTGTCGCTTCTGCCAGATGATGCCGGATATCTCGTATCGTTGCAGCCGCGCGATTTAGTAGACCAGCTTCGTGGGCAAGCCCATTTTAAAGGTGCTGCACAATCGGCATCAAAGTTAACAAGCATGCTCGCACATGAGATTAAAAATCCATTGGCAGGCATTAAAGGTGCGGCGCAACTTATTGAATTAGAAGCAGATTCGCAAACAGGTGAGCTTGCGGCTCTTATTGTTGAAGAGGCGAATAGGATTACTCATCTATTGAATCGCATTGAGGTTACATCTGGTCACCGTCAACTCTCGCTGGAACCGGTGAATATTCATGAAATACTTGCACATGCCAAGCACGTAACGGCGGCCTCATTTGGCCGGCATATGGTCATTGAGCAAGAATTTGACCCCTCATTGCCTGATATTGCTGCTGATAAGGAATTATTAACGCAAGCCTTTGTGAATTTGCTGAAAAATGCGTGTGAAGCCAGTGGCGAGACGGGGTATTTGAAGCTGGTGACCTCTTATGTGCGCCATAGCGCAACGTCTCTCACAGCTCTGGGGCGCGAGAGAGCGGTCCCTATTAAAATTGATATCATCGACCATGGAGCAGGTATTGCGCCTGAGTTACTTGATGTTGTTTTTGAGCCTTTCATTTCGAGTAAAGCGGATGGGTCAGGTTTGGGGTTGGCCCTTGTTGCATCAGTGATTGCAGATCATGAGGGGATGATTTCAGTTCAATCTCATGCCGGATTTACACATTTTGAAATTCATTTGCCTCTCGCGCAGGAGCGTTCAAACTCGTGAAACAAGCAACCGATCCATCAAAACAAAGGTCGCCTGTGCCGCTTATCATTGTCGCAGATGATGATAAATCAGTTCGTATGGTGATTGCGCAGGCGCTTACCCGTCAAGGCTATCATGTGCAGACAACCGCAACAGCTGCGGGAATGTGGGACCTATCCCTGGCCAGCAGAGGCGCATTACTTATCACTGATGTTGGGTTTCCTGATGGTGATGCGCTCGATATGTTGCCTCGTTTGCGGGCGCGAAAGCCTGATTTAAATGTTATTGTTATGAGCGCGCGCGCCAATTTGCTCACAGCTATTCAGTCGCAGCAAACAGGCGCCTTTGATTATCTGCCAAAACCCTTTGAGTTAGGGCAGCTGCTGTCAGTGACAAAACAAGCGCTGGCGGCATCCCCACAGACAAGCCCAATGAAAGCAACAATTTCACTGGCAAAGACAAGCTATCCCCCTTTGCTGGGCCGCTCACCAATTATGCAAACAGTCTTTAAGTTATTGGCGCGGCTAGCTGGTCAAACCATGCCGGTACTCATCGAAGGAGAAACAGGATCAGGCAAAAGTGATGTAGCGCGGGCTTTGCATGAGTTGGCGACCGAAGGTGAGGCATCGCTACCACCACAACTTATCATTTATAATTGCGAACAATTTGACCAAACATTGCATGAGGAGGCTATTTTTGGCGCGGGAGGGATCTTTGAGCAAGCCGTCAATGGGTCTTTATTTATCAATCATGTCGACCAGTTGTCTTTGCGTGCCCAGCAACGCCTTATTGCGGCCTTAGAGCAGGCGCCAGGTGAAAGACGACTTGCGCCGCAACGCTTATTGTTGGGGACATCACAAAACTTACGAGATCAGGTTAGTCAAAACCAATTCCGAGAAGATTTATATTTTGCAATTTCACTAGCGCCGCTTCGTCTACCGCCATTGCGTGAACGCAAAGAAGATATACCCACCTTAGCCACGCATTTCTGTGAAGCTGCGAATGCGACTTATAAGACGCAAAAAACACTGTCCCATGCTGCAATTACAGCGCTACAAGCTCATGATTGGCCAGGTAATCTGCGTGAATTAGATATGTTTATTCGTAAAATTGTAATGCTTGCAGCATCAGATGTCATTGAAGCGCAAGATGTGAGTGTTGAAATGGAGGCTGGTCAAATCATTGAGGTAGCGCCGCTAAGACAGCAATCACTTTCAGAGGTTGCAGAAATCCATATTGCTCATTATTTTGAGACACTTGGCGAAGACCTACCACATGCCGGCCTCTATGACAGGATTATAGAAGAAGTAGAGCGGCCCCTTATCATCCAAACGCTTCATGCGACAAAAGGGAATCAAATCAAAGCCGCAGAGATTTTAGGTTTAAATCGAAATACATTGCGCAAGAAAATAGAATGGCTGCATATTTCAAAAGATAGACGCCATTACCGGGACCAATAATGTCAGTAACTGCTCCTCAACCAACAAAATCAGAAAGAACAAGCTGGTTACGTGAAGATAGGCTAGCTTATCTGGTTATTTTTTTGACGCTATTTGTCGGGGCAGGGGCCTATGGCATTTTTGCACGGATTGATTATCTGTCTGCCAATAGCCCCTATTCAGGTGCCATTTTTATCGCAAGCTTCTGTGCGCTTATCTTACTCTTGATTTTCGTGGGTCGCCAAATTTGGCGTATTTGGCGTGAGCGGCGGCAAAGAATGGCAGGCTCGCAGCTTCACTGGCGGCTTGCCTTGCTTTTTGGGGGCATCACAACGCTCCCCGCTATTATTGTGGCCTTTTTTGCGATCACTGTCTTAGATTTTTCATTGCAAGGCTGGTTCGCCAAGCGCATTTCAACAGCGATTGAGCAATCTGTGCTAGTCGCTGATGCCTATTATCAAGAGCATGCGAGCTCTGTCAGAGGGCAAATCCTAGGCATGGCCAATGATATTAATCGTGAAACAGCGGTTTTATCTGGCAACCCAGCGTTCCTCGAGGAATATCTGAATAACCAGGCGGCTTTGCGCGGCTTATCTGAGGCTGTTATCGTTGATGGCACAGGGCAAATTTTGGCCAAGTCGCAATTTGCCTTTGCCCTGACATTCTCTAATTTGGATGAGAGTTGGATTGACCGCGCCCGTGAGGGAGAAGTGGTGATTTTTGATTCAGGGCAGGGGAGTAAAATCAGAGCTGCGATTAAGCTAAACTCCTATGTGGATGCGTATCTGCTCGTGGGGCGTTTTGTTGATAGCACCGTTTTGAACGCTGTAGACCAAACAAAAATCGCCGCATCTGACTATCAATCCCTATCCTTCAGGCAATTTAATCTTCAGGTGAGTTTTGCCGCCCTCTTCTTTGCGGTGACTTTGCTTTTGCTTCTGTCTGCTTTGTGGATTGGCCTTAATCTTGCCACCGCAATTATTGCGCCACTCTCGCAGGTTATTGGGGTGGTTGATGAGGTGCGTATGGGGAATTTATCGCCTCGTGTGGGTGATAATCAGGGGCTGGATGAAATTAGCCGTCTTGGCACCTCAATCGATGATATGTTGGATGAGCTATCACGCTCTCGCCAGCAG
>WTJA01000058.1 GCA_011524995.1 Alphaproteobacteria bacterium
AGGATGGGCATTTTGCAATTGCGCCTGCAGCTCTTTTTTCTCATCAGCCAGATCTTGCAAGGCTTTTTGGGCATCGTTTTGCAAATTGCCTTCGCGCTGACGGTCATTTTCAATTTGTAGCAATTGATTTGCGATTTGCTGTAATGAGCTTGCAACACGGCTCATTTCGCGGTCACATTCGTCATGGGCGAGCTTCAGGCGTTGAAATTCTGCGGCTGCCTCAGCCTCGCTCGCAATCAAAGGCGGCAGCGCCTCATTCGCAAGGAGATGATGTTTTTCAGCCTCTGCGGCTTGTTGGGCAGCGGCGGCAGCCTCTCTTGTGGCCTCACGTAACGCCGCTTTGGCCTTTTCATCCTCTGTTGATGCCTCTTGCCAGCGCGCTAAAAATAGGCTCGCTTCTGCTTTGCGAATGCGGTCTGCCACAGATTTATAGCGCGACGCTTGCCGGGCTTGTTTCGCCAATTGGGCGCGCTGCTCGGCTAATTGCGCTTCAATATCAGCCAAACGTTCCAGATTCGTCTCAGCATTTTTGAGCCGTAACTCGGCTTCATGGCGTCGTTGATGGAGGCCTTTAATATTGGCAGCTTCTTCCAAGAGGCTGCGTCTATCTTCTGGTTTTGCGCCAACAATGGCGCCAATACGGCCTTGGCTGACCATGCCAGCTGACCGTGATCCCGTCGCTGTGTCAGCAAATAATAATTGGACATCTTTGGCACGCACAGGCCGGCCATTCACATAATAGGACGAGCCTTTGCCACGCTCAACTTTGCGTGTGACTTCTAAATCATCACTTTTGTTAAAATCAACAGGCGCGCGCCTGCTTGAATTATCTAGCATCAATGAGATTTCAGCGAGGTCGCGCGAAGCTCTATTTTGGGTGCCAGCGAAGATGATATCATCTAATTCGGTACCACGCATTTGCCTCGCATTTGATTCGCCCATCACCCACCGCAAGGCTTCAACGATATTTGATTTTCCGCACCCATTTGGGCCAACAATCCCAGTCAACCCCTGTTCAATATCAAGCGCTGTTTGGTCAGCGAATGACTTGAAACCAATCATTTTGAGGTGACGGAAAATCATAATATCAGGGTGATAAAACGCAGTCTGCTAGCACGTTGCTAGACACCAAATGCGCTTAGTTCCTTCACAAAATCATCATAGGTGCGGCCACCGCTAATGACTTTGTCATTATTAATAACAAAGCTCGGTGTTGAGTTGATTTTCCAATCATCAACCGCAGCCTGGCGCATAGCAACCACAGCTTCCAGCACATCTCTGTCACGCATGACAGCGTTAAACTTATCTTCTGAAATGCCAGCTTGGCGACCATAATCCATCAAGGCCTTTAGCGGGTCGGCCGCGCGGACCCAGCTTTTCTGGTCTTTCAATAAAATCTCAGTCATCGCGAAATAGGCTTTGTTTGATAGCAAACGGCACATGACATGGGCCCGAAGCGCCAATCCATCTAGCGGGAAGGGCGAGAGTTCAAATTCAACCTTGCCTGTATCAACCAATTTTTCTTTGAATTCCGGCCATGTCTCACGATGGAACGCGCCACAATGCGAGCATGTCATTGAAAAATATTCGACCACTTTGATAGGCGCGTTTGCATCGCCAATCCGGCGTGGTGCAGTAATGGCATCAATATCAAAGCTCTGCGCTTGTGCGATGCTGACCTGACCAATTGTTAGGGCGGCGGTTGCGCCTGCCATAAAGTCACGACGTGAAGGGGTCAAAATACGTGAAAGCGTTTTAGATGCCATGGTCAATTATCTCATTAATCTCTAGTTGGTTTTCTATCTTGTCACTACTCTAGTGATGCATCATGTCTAAACTGTGGCCGGCCCTATCAGGAAAAGAACACACACATCGAGGGAATATTAAAATCGTCTTTCAGCGCTAATTCAAGTCACAAAAGCCAAAACAACGAGGCTTTGCTGGAAAACTAACCTGAAGATCGCTGTTTTTTAGCGATGGCTTCGCCTAGCCGTGTGAGCTGCTCGCTTAAATCAGCCGCTGGGGGGCGTTCTTGTATTTGTTTGGATTGTGATTCTGTAGGGGCTTTGGCAGGTAGATCTTGTTTGATGCGCAACTGCCCAATCAAGGCAAAGCCAAAGAGACGATTCACATCAGCCATAATCTCTTCGGCACGTGCTTGGGCTTCTGGGCCACGGCCAGACCTAACAGAAAGGACAAGCGTTGCGCGTGCCCCATCTGATGACGCCGCTATCACATCAGCAGGCTGTGCCCAGTCTGCCAACGGTCCCATGATTCGTGGCCAATGCGCGATTAATTGGCGAAGATAGCCACTTCTTTTGACAAGGGCCGGGGCAATCAGCGTTTCTGTCAGCCCTGAGAGGCGCGCCATTTTCTTTTGTCGCTTTGCCTGAATAGGGGCTTTTCCGAAATGTTTCATGACACTATCTTAGCCTCATATTAGGTTCTGTCCAAATGAAAGCGACAAAGGGGTAAGTACGCCTATGGCTAAGAATGTTCAGTCATCATCGCCTGATTTTTCAGATGCCCTTCTCACTTGGTATGACCAGCAAGCGCGCCACCTACCATGGCGTACTTTTTGGCCTGTGTTATCTGACCCCTATGATGTCTTCTTATCTGAATTAATGTTGCAACAGACAGTGGTGGCAACGGTCATTCCCTATTTTCAGAAATTCAAAGAGATTTGGCCGACCATAAACGATCTCGCCGCGGCTGAAGAGGCTGATATTCTGCGTGAGTGGGCCGGGCTTGGCTATTATGCGCGGGCCCGTAATATGCGAAAGGCAGCGCAAGCCGTGGTGAATGATCATGGCGGCGTCTTTCCAGAGGAAGAAGCCGCACTCCTCAGCTTGCCAGGCATTGGCCCCTATACCGCCGCTGCAATTATGAGCTTTGCCTTTGATAAACCGGCCATTGTGCTGGATGGTAATATTGAGCGTGTCTTGTCACGGTATTTTGCCGATGACACCCCTCTGCCTGCTTTGAAGGCGCATCTGCGCAATCGCTACCCCGCAATCCAACCAAAGGAGCGGTTTTCCGATTTCCCGCAAGCGATGATGGATTTAGGGGCACGTATCTGCATTTCAGGCGTGCCACGTTGCGAACAATGCCCGCTTTCGGCCCATTGTGCCTCTGCTTTTGATGCGGCAGCTGAAACGCGTCCTGTCAAAGCCCCCAAAAAGGCTAAGCCAAAGCGAGAGGGCAGTGTGTTTGTCGCGCGCTATGAGGGGAAAGTCGCGATGACGCAGCGCCCAGATAAAGGGCTGCTAGGGGGCATGATGGTGTTTCCCACTTATGGTTGGTGGCATAAAGAGGACCAATCGAACGGGCTAACTGATGCGCCTTTTGCGGCATCTTGGGTCAAAGAAGATGTCACCCTGACGCATGTCTTTACGCATTTTGAGTTGCGCCTGACCCTATATCAGGCACGCTTGACCAAAGAAGAAGCTGCGCTGGCGGCGAAGCATTTTGAATTTAAGGCAGTCGAAGATGTGGGACTTGCCTCAATTATGGCCAAGGTCTGGCGCGCATCTGATAAGCAACACTAAAACGTCGCTGCTTATCATGCCGTGCGCTATCACTTAGTGATTAAAGTGCCTCATACCTGTAAAGACCATGGCGATACCAGCCTCATTAGCGGCTTTGATAACCTCTTCATCACGCATGGAGCCACCTGGCTGGATCACAGCCTCAGCCCCGGCTTCAATGGCTTCGAGCAAACCATCGGCAAAGGGGAAAAACGCATCCGAGGCAACGACAGACCCAATGGTTCTTGCCTTATCATAGCCATGCATCTCCGCCATGCGCTGCGCTTTTTGCGCGGCGATTTTGCAGGAATCAACGCGGCTCATCTGGCCAGCACCAATGCCAACTGTTGCTTTATCTTTCACATAGATAATAGCATTTGATTTGACATGTTTTGCCACCTTCCAGGCAAACAACATATCAGCTAGCTGTGCTTCATTTGGCCGCTTTTCAGTCACAAATTGCAAATCATCAGCGGTGATCAGGCCATTATCAGCTGATTGTACTAACATGCCGCCTGCGATGGCTTTGAAGGTCATGCCAGGCTGTGACATATCAGCCATCTCCCCTGTTACTAAAAGGCGCAAATTCGGTTTAGCAGCCATAATCGCTTGGGCGTCGTCACTGGCCGCTGGCGCAATAACCACCTCAGTGAACAATGAGGTAATTTTGGTCGCTGTTTCAGCATCAAGCGGACGGTTCATTGCCACAATCCCGCCAAAGGCAGAGACAGGGTCGCACGCCAAGGCCTCATCCCACGCCGCGCTAAGATTAGCCGCAGTTGCGACACCGCACGGGTTAGCATGTTTAATAATGGCAATGGTTGGATCTTGAAACTCAGAGGCGAGCTGAAAGGCGGCATCTGTGTCATTGAGATTATTATAAGATAGCGCTTTGCCTTGCAGTTGTGTGGCATGCAAAACAGAGGGCGTTGCATCACCCACCGCATAAGCAGCAGCTTGTTGATGCGGGTTTTCACCATAGCGAAGGGCCGATATCTTTTGGCCGATAATGCCCATCTGTTGCGGCAGCGCCTCGCTCTCGTCAAGCGTGCCAGCTAGCCAGCTTTGGATAGCGTTGTCATAGGCTGAGGTGCGGCAAAAGGCTTTGTAGGCAAGGCGGCGACGCAATGCTGTATCTGTGCCGCCGGTCGCTTCAATCTGGGATGCCACCACATCATAATCTTGGGGGTCTGTGACAATCGTCACATAATGATGATTTTTGGCAGAGGCGCGGATCATGGCTGGTCCACCAATATCAATATTTTCAATGGCCTCATCAAAATCAGCGCCCTTTGCGATGGTCGCTTCAAAAGGATAGAGATTAACCACAACCAAATCGATCGGTGTGATGTCATGTGTGGCCATCGCCTGCTGGTCACCGTCATGATCGCGGCGCGCTAATAATCCGCCATGAATGGAAGGGTGGAGTGTTTTGACCCTGCCATCCATGATTTCTGGGAAGCCTGTCACGTCACTCACGTCAATCACCTCTAATCCGGCATCACGCAGAGCCTTGGCAGACCCACCGGTGGACAGCAAAGTGACATTAGCCGCCGCTAATCTTTGGCCTAGAGCCAGCAAGCCAGATTTATCAGAAACAGAGAGAAGGGCACGTTTAACAGGGCGCACATCAGACATATCGTATCATACCTTTTTATGAACAAGTCTCATTGGGGTTGGGAGTGTGGCGCCTATATGGCATAGATGCCATAAAAAGTCTATGCATCGCGCCCTAATGGCACAGAGACCTTAGGCAGGCGTGCTTTTGATAAAAGCCCATTTCGCCTCAATCGTCCCAAGGCTCCGAATGTGGCTAGCAGGTACCTGAAGCACGATCTGTTGGCAAGAGGTGCGGCGCCCATTCTCTAAATAAAGTGAAGGGGCTAAGTGAGGGGTTCCGCCAGAGGATTTGAAAATCCAGCCTGCTTTTTGGCCATGAATCTTTAACAAAATACGGGCATCTCCTAGCATCGCGGCGGAGACACGCGGATGGAGATGAAAGCGAATTATGGCAAAATCAGGAATTTCCCCTGGGTCACCTGTATATTCTAGCCGGTCAGCGCCTCGTAAATTGCCGCCATCTGAGGTCAAATAGACTTGCCTATGATGCAAGATGCCATGCGTGGCGAGATAGCCATCATGGCTTGCCACGGCAAGCATACCGCCTTGGGCAGGGCCAGCTTCGATATCATGGAGTTGCGCGATGCGTGAGGCGCGGCTATCGGAGGAATCAAGCCCATCTAAGGTTAGGGTTGAATGGGCAGAGCTTTGGCTAAGCGCGGCGGCTAATTTAGGGTCTGCACTATATTGTCCGACCCCAACAATGAAACGCGCTTGTCCGACGGAAAATTCAATGCCTAATGTGCTGGCGGCTGGAAAATCAGCCTCTGGCTGTGGCGCGCCAGCATCCATAATTAAACAATTGCGACCGGCCGATAGACGCAAATAACCTGTATGAGGGGCCTGTGTCGTGATTTTACCTTTGGCACCTGTCTTTTTCAGCACATCATCAATCAGCGGGGCTGCGCTAGCGCCGCCCCCTTGGAAATGCGCAAATTCCCCATTTTGATGACGCCATAATTTTGTGAGGTTTGCCATATTCGCAATGATGTCATTCAGGCGCCCTTCAAAAGATTCTGTCTGTTGGCGTGGTGCTAGAAGGGCTGCTTGGCGTAATTCAATTAATTTACGAAGCAGCCTGAGGTGCGTCTCAGGGCTGCGTGACTTATGTCCCCAATCAGGATTGAGAGAAGATAGAATTTTATCCAAAATAACATCAGCAAGCGCAGGGAGTTCAGCTTCATTTTGCTGCAACATCACATGCGCAATATACAAGCCAATAAGCGCCGTAATTTGCGCCTCTTTATCCTCAATACGCTGCCAATCAAGAGCGAGGATTTTGGCTTGGAATTGCAGCATATCCAGACAATCTTGCTGGAATTCATCACTTGCGGATTCGCCAAACCACCGCAATGAAAAGAACATATGGGTCAGCCGCGCCCCCAGCCTGTCAGGGCGGTATAACGCCTCATCCCACCGGTGAAAGCGATGTTTGAATTTCATGATGTGATCACGTGCGAGGCTCATCCCCGCAAGACCGCCATAATCACGCACATCCCGAAGCCAGCCAAAATCTTGATAGGCTTCATCAGATAATAAGGTGGTAAGCCCGCCTTGCACCAATTGACCACCGCGCATCGGGTTGCCTTGCCAGGGGTCAATTAATTTAGCCGTCGGCCAATCAGCGGCTTTGCCTCGTAATTGCCACCGGAAAAGCGCAGAGCTGCGCAATAGCCGCTCCACATGCGTGATGCGCCAATTTTGCTGAGTGGTCTCTCTATCATAGGATAGTTTCGTCAACGCATAGGCCTTCGGACTGACAAGCTTTCTGTTTATGTAACTATTCTCAAAGAGCCTGCAATCTGGCAATGAAAAATCCATCATTGCCCCCAGAATGCGCGTCATCTGTTGTTAACGCATCTGGTAGAAGGCGTAACGTTCCCTCATTTGTGAGCGCAGTCGCAAAGGGGCCAGCCTCCTCTGCTGTAAAAGGCAGGAGGCGTGCCCGTGGTTTATCACCAGATGTTAGTCTTGTGATCACCTGCTCGCCTTCTTCTGGCTGTAGCGAGCATGTGGCATAGATAAGCTGGCCATCTGTTTTAAGCCAGCCAAGCGCCGCGCGTGCCAGTTCATATTGCAATTGTGGCAGCTCTTTTAAGTCGGTGCTGATATCTTTTTGCATCACGTCAGGGCGCTTGCGGATGGTGCCAGTCGCTGAGCAGGGGGCATCCAATAAGACGGCATCAACCTTGCCATCAGGGCGATACTGGCGCGCATCTTCGACCTCAATCACACAGCTCATCTGTAATCGTTCAAGATTGTCCTGAAGGCGGCGCGCTCTTTTGGGATCAATTTCAAGCGCGGTCACTTTGGCGCCTGATGCGATGAGTTGGGCGGTTTTACCACCAGGCGCTGCGCACATATCAATCACATGCTTATCCGCCACATCCCCTAAGAGGTGTGCAGGCATCGCAGCGGCAATATCCTGGACCCACCATGCCCCTTCAGCAAACCCCTCCCAGCTCGTAATGTCACCGCCTAATTTTGTGCGCACAACCTTGTCAAGCAAACAAACCGCCTCTTTATCCTTGGCAAAATCAGCGGCCCTCGCAGCCTTTGCAAAACTCAAATCCATTTCAGGCGGGGTGAATAGGACAGGCAAGAAGCGTGCCACTGTCTCTGCACCATAGGCGGCTTGCCAGCTTTCCAGAAGCGGCGCAGCGATATTATCAGATAGGTTCTCAGCAGCCAGAAGGTCAAAATCCTGATTGGCAATTTTGCGTAAAACAGCGTTGGCAAGACCTGTCATATGGTCAAAGCCAGCAGCGCGCATCAAATCAACAGAGGTGCTAATGGCGGCATGAGGTTGCATCTTCAAGAGCCATAATTGCGCGGCGCCCATCATCAAAATCAAATTAGCTTCTGCTGGGGGCTTGCGGTTCACAAGCGAGGTAATGGCCGTATCGAGCTGCGCGTGATGGCGCAACACACCAGTCACCAACAGGCGCACAAATTGCCTGTCAGACGGATAAAGAGATGATAGGCGCTCATTCTCGGCCAGCGCTTTATCAAGGTAATGATCATGAAGTAACACAAGCTGAGCGACTTCAAAGGCAGCCATCCGGTTAGCAGGCAGATTATCAACTCGTGATAGCGAGACGATATCTCTCTTCTGGCCTTGTTGTGGTTTTGGCTTGGCTTTGGTTTTATCACGTCGTTTTTGATCAAAGGAGGCGCCGCCTTTGCCAAAATGCCCACCAAAGGGGCCAGGGGCGCGTTTCTTACCAGCTGACTTTTTAGCTGGTTTGACCTGAACAGGCTTAGTCAGCTTTAAGACAGGCTTTTGCTTTTGGGTATCATCACTCATGGCGCAGTTATCAACCAGAAGCCCCCTCTTGTCTATGAGTTATTTTTTCCCATATAACAAAGCATGACTGAAAAACAGACAAAAGACCCAAAAAAGCCAGCTGCTGAGACGCAAACAGATGAAGCGAAAACACCTGTTGAGCGCGGCGGTCCCAAAGGCCCAGAGCCGACCCGATTTGGTGATTGGGAAAGCAATGGCAGGTGCACTGATTTTTAAAAGCAGGATGCGATGGGAAAGCTGAAGACACAACATCTCGTCAATGCTGCGATGCGTCTTGCTGACCAAGAGCTGATTGGCTTTTATGTGACGAAAAAAGGTGACCCTGATTCAGGGATTATTTTCATCGAGTGTGATGTTGATGGTCGCCAGAGTATGCTCTATGCGCGGGCGATGTCCTTTGAGGGTGTGTATGAATATACCGCTATTTCAGGTGAGGCGCCTCGTGACCGCCACGATATTGCTGCCTTGATTGAACGCGAAGTCGCGCGCGACCAAGATTGCTGGGTTATCTCTGTCGAAGGTCAAAAGGGACTTCAAATTTTTGAGCAAATAACGTAGAAGCTAGGTCTTAGCGCGTCATCTCTCATTGCCAGGAGCTTGCCATCATGCGAACCATCGCTCTTTATGATTATGCCACCTTATCAGAGGCGGACCGCGCGGCTCTTTTGCGACGTACCGAAGATGATTTATCCGACTATATCGCCAAGGTCACACCTGTTATTGAAGAGGTGCGTCAAAATGGGGATGAGGCCATTGCCAAATTCGTAAAGCAGTTTGATAAGGCTGAGATTGATCCGCAAAACATCCTAGCGACTGAAGCTGAATTTGATGCCGCATTTGATGCGCTGGATGATGAGTTTATCGATGTGCTACGCTACGCCGCTGATAATATTAAGCGCTTCCATGAGATGCAAAAGCCGGAAGATATTTGGTGGACAGAGATCCGGCCTGGCGTGAAGGTTGGGGAGCGTGCCACCCCGATTGAGTCATGCGCGCTCTATTCGCCGCGCGGCAAAGGCTCGTTTCCGTCTGTGACATTAATGACCGCTATCCCGGCTGTTGTGGCTGGTGTCAAAACCCCTGTTATTTTAACGCCGCCTGGACCAGATGGGGAAATCGACCCTGCCACTTTGGTCGCAGCCCGTATCGCTGGTGTAGAGCTGGTTGGGCGTGCTGGTGGACCTCTTGCAGTGGCGGCAGCGGCCTTTGGTACAGCTTCTATTCCGAAATGTTTGAAAATCGAAGGGCCTGGCAGTCCGTGGTTTGTGGCGGCAAAACATGTCTTGGCTGATAAGATAAGCTCACGCCTGCCAGCCGGGCCATCAGAAGTTGTCGTGTTGGCAGATAATACTGTCTCACCTCGTCTAGCAGCGCTTGATATCCTGATTGAATCTGAGCATGGGGCTGATAGCTCTGGCTTCCTTGTCACATGGGATAGAGCATTTGCCGAAGAAGCCGCGCGCCTCATCCCAGAATTTTATCCGCATATGAGTGCAGAGCGTGTTGATTATGCCTCGGCAGTATTAGCAGGGCCCCGTGGCGGTATTGTCCTGACAGAAAGCCCCGAACAGGCCTATCAGTTCATCAATGATTATGCGCCAGAACATTGCCAGATTTTATCAAAAGAGGCAGAGACGCATCTGCCTCATATTACCAATGCGTCTGAAGTGTTGCTTGGTGAATATGCAGCTGGCTCGCTGGCGAATTATATGATGGGGCCAAATTGTGTGCTTCCGACATCTGGGGCGGCCCATATTCATTCGCCGCTTGGCGTGATGGACTTTATGAAACTTAGCTCTGTTGGCATGGTGACCAAAGAGGGCTTTGCGGAAATGGGGCCTAAGACTGAAATTTTTGCCCGCTATGAAGGGTTTGATGCGCATGCCAATGCGGTATCAGATTTAAGATATGAGGTCATGAATGAAGACACTAATAAGTAAAGCGCTCTGTTTGACGGCACTCACACAGCTCCTCTTTGTCGGGCAGGCAAAGGCAGAGTTCACACCTCAAGCTGAATATCTTCTCGTTTGGGTGCTAGCCAATGATTATATTGATAGCGGGCTGCGCTATCAAACAGCGCCGGATTGCTATACCGCCGCGCAGAATATCGGCCTCGAGATGGGCGAGGTGAATATGAAAGCGCCGCAATTTATTTGCATGCCTTTGGCAGATGATTACCCGCTTGCCATTACGACCAAACAGGCACAAAGCCGCTTTCCGTTTTAAGGTCTGCAGCTTAGTGTCTTGTTTCGCCTAGTGAGAGGTTTTGGCCTCTGTTGCATTGGCCAATAGCGCGGCAAAGCGATAAATGCCATGCACAAATTTCGAAAATGGTAGAATGAGGAAAAAGCCGTAAACAAGGCCTAAATGGATAGCAAGCGCCAATCCCATATAGCTGGTTTCACGCACCGCCAATAGGATGAGACCTGTTGCAGATACCCAAAATAACAACCAGATAAACGCATAATCCATGCCCAAAGTGGCCAATGATTTCACGCGTTCATCCATGCGTCTCTTTTCAATCCACAGGCCAGCTGTGCCGATACATAATATGATGCCGCCAACGGTGCCTAAGAGAACAGGCAAGCTGAAATAATCATAAGGGGCTTCGCGCCCTAATAGATAGTGATAGAGCGTTCCGACCGAGGTTGAGGCAAAACACATCATAAAGCCATAAAAGGTCAGGTGATGATAATATTTGCGCGCGTTTGACGAGCGTGAATCTGCGGTTGGGCAGCCAGGCGAACCACCAGCATTGTCACCGCCCAAATAGCGCAAGGTAGACATCGCGGTCAGCGCATCTTGTAAGGCCGGCATGCCGCCCCACTTTGCCCCTGTTTGATGCCAATAACGGCGCCAGCCGATGATGAAAGCCACAAAGACATAGCTCGTTATGGTAAGGGGAATGCCGGCCATAACTGTATGTGGCATGATCACATAAAACGCGCCTTCGCCGAGGTGCACGCCCCAGAATAAAGCCGGATTAATCAGGGCTAGCATTAACCCTACCGCGAGGGCTAAGGCGATTGAGATGGCGATTGAGACAAACAACCCATTGGCTTCAAAGACTTTCCCGGCAGCTCTCGGCCAAGCGTAATCCGCATAGGTTTCAAGGCGGCGTTCGGCTAATGTTGCTGGGACATTCACAGCAAATTCATGCGGCGGCGCATATTGGCAGGCATGATAACAGGCACCGCAATTATGGCACAGATTGGCAAGAAAGGCTGTGTCACCTTCATCAAATTCACGGCGCCGTTCCATGGCGGGAAAGACAGCACAAAATCCTTCACAATAGCGGCAAGCATTGCAAATTTGCATGATGCGCTTGGTTTCTTCATGGCTTTGTGCGCTTGCCAAATCTTGTAGATTCACGCTCATAGTATCTCTCACTTATTCTGAAGGCGCTTTGCGGCCTCTTCGCCGGCAATCCGTCCAAAGACAGCGCCGATTGTCATGCCAATGCCAGCTAAATATCCTTGGCCCAAAATATTGCCTGCCATAATCTCACCGGCGGCAAATAAATTTGTGGCTGCTTTGCCATCATTAAACAGGATTTGGGCCTTATCATTCACCTCAACCCCCATATAGGTAAAGGTGATGCCTGGGCGTAAGGGGAAGCCATAAAAGGGAGGAATGGCGACGGGGGCTGCCCAGTTGGTTTTTTCAGGTGTTAATCCTGTTGTTGCTTTGCCATCAAGAATGGATTGGTCAATGGGCCCCTCTGGGCAGGCATCATTAAATTGCACAACTGTTTTGGCAAGTGCCTCAGGCGCAAGGCCCAATTCGCCGGCTAACCCCTCAATAGTCTCAGATTGTATGGGGGTGAAAACAGATGGCATGAATCGTTTCACGCCGGCTGAGTCCAAGATGGCATAGGCAGTTTGGTCAGGTTGCCCCGCTACGAGGCGCCCCCAAATGGCATACCGTTTTGGCCAAAAATCCTCCCCCTCATCATAGAAGCGCTCAGCTTGTTTATTCACAACGAGCGAGAAGGGGACACCATCAATGCGGCTCGCAATGCCACCATCATATTTCGGGGCGCGCGCATCAATGGCAACAGCATGACATTGATCAAGCGAGCCAACGGGGACAGCGCCCTGATCAAGCAAGGATCGTAGCATCACGCCTTTGTTATAGGGTGTGCCTCTCACAAGAAAATTCTTGGCTGCGTCACCCCAGCCCTCAGCCAACCAATCAAGATTAGCTTCAAACCCCCCGGCAGTGAGGATGAACTGCCGCGCTTCCAATGGGGTATCATGCCCTTCAAATAACAGGCCCCGACACATACCATCATCGATAAGTAATTCTTTCACAGGGGTGTCATAGATAAAGGAGATGCCAATATCTTCGGCATAGTGACACAAGCTGTTCAACAATGCGCGTCCCCCACCAAGGAAGAAAGCGTTGGTTCGACCCAAATTCAACGTGCCTGATAAAGCTGGTTGAAAGCGGACACCGCGATGGCTCAACCAACTTGTGAGCTCAGCTGATTTTTCAAGTGTGAGGGCGGCCAAGGCTTCGTTGGTAACGCCTTTTGTCACACGCATTAAATCGTCAAAATATTCTTCAAAGCTATAGGCATCTGTGAGGATATCGGTCGGCTCCTCATGCATGGCGCGCAAATTACGTGTGTGGCGGGTATTGCCGCCTCGCATGTCACGTGGTGCGGACTCAATCACAAGCACTCGCCGACCTGCCTCAGCCGCGGTAATCGCCGCGCAAAGACCAGCATTGCCAGCGCCAATAACAATGACATCCCAAGATGTAGAAAAAAGTTGTGTTTTATCTGTATACATGTGTATACAATTAAGGAAGGTTTCATGAAAATGCAACTGTAAATCGCCGTAATCTCTATCTTAAGTCAGAGGATCTGCCCGCTATGATGAGCTGGGATGATATCATTGAACAGATTGATGCTGAGATGCCATCTCTAAGCGCAGCACAACGGTGCCACCATGCGATTATCGCGGCTATCAAAGCGCATCTATTGCAGCCTGGAGCGCGGGTAGTCGAATCAGAATTATGCCGTGTGCTAGCAGTGTCTCGGACCCCCTTGCGAGAGGCTGTGGCGATGTTGCGTGCGCAAGGCGTGCTGGAATTTGATGGCAATAACTTAGCGGTTCGTAAATTAGGTTGGTCTGATATTCACGATTTATATGATATGCGTATCTTGCTAGAGGGGGCGGCTGCCAAAGGGGCGGCGCAACGCGCTGGTGCCGCTGAAAAGCAGGTTTTCGCGCATCTGCTAGCGCAGGAGGCCAGCTATCTTGCGACAGGCGCAGACCCAGCCACGCTTGCCGCGCATAATGGCCGGTTTCATAGCGCTTTGCTTGATGCGGCACGCAACCCCTTTTTGACAGAGGCCTTAAGCCGTCTCTCACACCTTTTGGTTCTGTTGGGTGATACGGCCTATCTCCTTGATGGGCGAGCCCATGTGATTTTTGACGAACATAAAGCCGTTATCACAGCGATTGACGCAGGCGATGAGGTGGCCGCTGAACAGGCGATGCAGCATCATCTCAAACAAGCTCTTGCCGCGCGTCTACAACTTTTGGCAATGCGCCAAGATCAGGTGATGGATTAGAGGCCATGAGTGCAATCCCTCCCTCCTATCGCGCTCTTGTAACCGACATCCGCAAAATGGCGGTCACCTTCACCATTGCGCTTGTCACAGGGGCGCTATTTTGGGCTGTTAATTTCCCGGCTCCTTTTTTGATGGGCAGCCTCTTTGGCGTATGGATCATTGGAGCGAATGTGCCAGCCTTGCATCCGCATTTAGGGGTCTCACGCTGGTTTCATATCCCCGTTGTCTTAGGTCTCGGCGTGTTGATAGGAAGCTATTTTAACGCTGAGGTGGTCAGCCAAGCCTATCGCTGGTGGGATACATTTGTGATGATGATCCTCGTGACCATCATTGTCAGCAGTGCGGGGTATGTCTTCTTAACACGTGTGCGCCACTATGATCCGCTGATGGCGTTTTTCTGCTCCATACCAGGCGGTCAGGCAGAAGCCATCATTATGGCGCGCGATACCGTTGAAAAAGATTATGTGGTAGCGTTATTCCACCTCATCCGCGTTGCTTTTGTCTTTGTCTCGACACCACTCATTCTCGGGTTGTTTCAAGGTGCCGCCGCTGTCGCAGACAGCAATAATCAGCTTGCCAATATGCCAGGTTTGTTAGATATGCCAGCGCTTGATTTAGTGGGGTTTTTTACACTCGCCATCACAGGCTATGTCATAGCGCGTCGCTTGGGGTGGCCGATGGCCCATTTATTGGGTCCGGTGAGCGCCTCAACCGTGGCCCATATGGCTGGCATCATTGCAATCCCTCGTATTTTTGAATTTGTGATGCTGGCCCAATTAGCGATCGGGGGCGCGGTTGGGGCACGCCTTGCCCAGGTGCGCTTTGCCGAATTGCGGGTTTATTTACGCGATGCGGCGCTTACGACTGTGATGATCTTAACGCTCTATTTTACCGCCGCTTGTTTTATGACCGTTGTGACAGGGCTTGACTTGTTGCAAATCTGGTTAGCCTTTGTCCCCGGCGGTTTGTATGAGGTCACTTTGCTCGCGCTTTTATTTGGGTTTGATATTGCCTTTGTTGCTTTTCATCACACAGCGCGCATCATCCTCATCTTCCTCGCCATGCCAGTAGCGGTAACTAAGCTGAAATAGTGAGGCGCCCCTTGCCACTTGGGCAGGGGGCAGTTAGCCTTGGCGTTGCGTGATAGTGACATGAGGTATGATGATGCGTGTTAGTGGGTATATATTCGGGGCCGCGCTGTTGGTGCTAACTAATCCAGCTATGGCTTTAACCTTTAAATCTGGGCAAACGATTTCAGGCGGCGATGCCAGTGCGCCCCCAATAACACCTGACTTGATGGCGGCTTGTGAGCCTGCCAGCCTAACACCGCATCCGACAGAGACGCTGCAAGCGCTATCGTTCAATATCCGCTATGACAGCGGTGATACCGGCCATAATGGTTGGGCCACAAGAGCGCCAAAGGTCGCGAGTATCTTTACAAAATATGATGTTGATTTTGGCGGTTTGCAGGAAGTGCTTCACCATCAATTAGACTGGTTAGAAGAGAATTTGCCCGCCTATCACTTTGTCGGAGTGGGGCGTGATGATGGCGTTGAAGCAGGGGAATATGCCCCGATATTCTTTCGCAAGGACATGTTCGAACTGATTGAGACAGATACTATCTGGTTGAGCGAGACCCCGACAGAAGCCGGTAGTAAAGGATGGGATGCGGCGCTGCCACGCATTGCCACCTTCGCCACCTTGCGTCATAAGCCAAGCGGTGAGGTGATGTTGCTTGGTTCGGCGCATTATGACCATCGCGGCACGCAAGCCCGTCAAAATAGCGGCAAAGTTATCCAAGATTATATTACCGCCCAGCGTGCCACTTATGACATGCCGCTTCGTGTGTTGGTCGGGGATTTTAACGATATCCCCAATTCCTCAACCACCAACGCGATTGAGCGCCAGAATTGCCTATTTGATAGCCGGCGGATGGCAGATAACAACATCGGGCCTAATTCAACATGGAATGGCTTTCGCTCGATTGAGGCTTATCGCCGGATTGACTATATCTTTATGAACCCGGCCTTGCCTGTGGCCTCTCACATCATTGATGATGAACGGATTAAGGGGGGATATCCCTCAGACCATCTGCCTGTCATCACCGTAATGAGTGCGCCACAATAAGGGTGCTCTTTATCTTTGCCAAATAGAGGCCGGGATAAAGAGCTCACCTTTTGCTAATTTGCGTGCAGTGCGAATAAGACCAGCAGAGCGATGGGTAAAGCCATCCTCCGTCATGTCATAATCAATGACGACATCCATGACCCCCATCGGGTGATGCAAATGAATGGTGGCTGGCGTCTCATTCGGCGCTGTCATCATATCATAGGCAATCGTCCCTGGGGTTAGCGCACAAGAGGCCATACATTGGCTGCCTGTTACGGCCATAGTCGGATGTGTACTCCAGGGCATGAAATAACGTGTTGTGATATGGCCAACCTCATCATGAGGGGCGAAAATGCCAAATTTAGGTGTTACTGACTGGCTGCAATCACCCATCCCCATCAAGGCGCCGGCCTTAATGCGTATCGCTTCCATTTTCGCAAAGAAGTCTTTATTGGCATCAAGCTCTTCTCTGGTTTCATGACCTGTTAGGCCAAAGTCAGCGGCGCGTGCCATCACCATTGGCATAGCCACATCCATACATGTGACCTCAATGCCATCAACCACATCAATCAGGTTGCCTGTTGGTAAAAAGGCGCCGGTCGATGAGCCGGCAACATCCATAAAATTCAACTCAATAGGGGCTGAGGTGCCAGGCACCCCATCAATGGCTGCCTCACCCTCATAGCTAACCATCCCGCCTGGTGTTTGCACTCGGGACATAATGCGCGCGCCAGTATTAACCGCGCGGATATTCACATTTGTCACGCCATCTTGCGCTGGTAATAAGCCCATTTCAATCGCAGCAGGTCCCACCGCTGTCAGGATATTGCCGCAGGTTGGTTTGAAATCAACTAGCTTATCCTCAACACTTACTTGCGCGAAGAAATAGTCAATATCTGCCCACTCATCATCCGATGCTGAGAGGATAGCGACCTTCGTTGTTACAGCATTGCCGCCGCCAATGCCATCAATATTAAGCGGGTGACCAGAGCCCACCGCAGCGCACAACACCTCTGCCAGCTGGTCACGGTCAGAAGGCAAATCAGCTTGGTTCATATAGGGCCCGCGTGATGTGCCACCACGCATGAAATAAAAGGGGATCGCTGTTTGCATGATAAGCTCCTAATCTGATGAGATGAGAGAACAGAGATGAGTTGTGAAAGCGCTGGTCGACAGGCTGCCACCTAAATCGGCGGTTCTTGTCGTGGTGTCTTGTAACATATGCCTGATGCTTGTCTCAATGCGCGTTGCGGCCGCACTCTCACCAAGATGCGATAGCAGCATCGCCAATGACAAAATCAATGAACAGGGATTTGCTATATCTTGTCCAGCGATTTGCGGCGCAGAGCCATGTTGCGCTTGTGCGGCGGCATGATGTTCCCCGGCATTTAGCGACCCAGCAAGGCCTAATGAGCCAGATAGCTCAGCGGCTAAATCAGATAGAATATCGCCAAACATATTGGTTGTCACAATCACATCAAATTGTTCCGGCGTGCGCACCAGCATTGCCGCCGCGGAATCAACCAACATCTCATCATAGCTAATTGTCGGATAGCGGGCGGCCACCTCTCTGACAGCATCAAGGAAAAGCGTATCAGACAGCCGCATCACATTTGCCTTATGGATGGCTGTTACCTTCTTTTGGTCTCGTTGCGCGGCCCAGGCAAAGGCGCTTTCTGCGATATTGCGTGAGGCTTCGGTTGTGATGCGTCGCAGCGATAATGCCACACCTTCGATAGGCATGAATTCAGCATTGCCTTGGAACATATTACGGTCGGCATAAAAGCCTTCTAAATTTTCACGCATCACAATGACGTCAATCGGCTTAGCAATGGGCGAAACGCATCCCGGCCAATTGCGCGCCGGGCGGATATTGGCATAGAGCGACAGCGTCTTTCGCAAAATGCCAGAAGGGTTGACCCCGCCCTCTGCCACAGGCGGATACTCATTATGCGAGACAGGGCCAAGGATGATGCCATCGGCCGCTTTGGCCGCCTCTAACACCTCATCCGGCATTGTTGTGCCTGTCTTCGCAAGGGCGGCAAACCCAATCTCTTTGTGCGAGACGTTTACAGCTCGTGATAAGTGCGGCCGGACTGCCTCTAACACAGCAAGTGTGGCCTTCATAATCTCAGGGCCAATACCATCACCCTCAAGGGCTAAGAAGTGATAAGGCGTCTCAGACATTCCTCACATCCTCATCAGCCAAGTGGCCAAGGCAAAGTCACATAAGACTGCAATAGGCCTGGTGGGAAATCACGATTAAGCAAGGAGGCCATAAAGCACATAAAGCCAATGCCTGCCGCTGAATAGAGCGTTGTTTGCACCCATGATAAGCCTGCACGCAAGCGGAAGAAGCTGAATAAGAACAGCGCCAAGGCTAAGATAAAGCCAAGTAGTGAGGTCAGAATCAACAAGCCTGCAAACCACCGCAAGGTGACCCAGAGCCCATATCTATTCTCTTCAGACAGATTGGTCTCTCTATCGGCAAAGAGGATATCTGTTTCTGGCTTTAGGCGCATCTGCACCAGCAAAATGACGCCACAAAGCACGGTGATAGAGGCAATCACCAGAGGGAAGATCGCATCAACAAAGGCGTAGCTTGGAATGAGCCAGGCATCGATAAGGGCATAGAGCGCAAACCCTGTCACCGCCAATAAAAAGATGAGCGGCGCTCTTTTACCACCAGACGGTACTTCGCCTTCAGCAAGGATATTTTTGGCTTGGCGGAGGCCAACAATGACCGACAAAACGGTAATCACAATCAAAGTTAAAACAATGGGGCTAGCGATATAATCAAAGCCCGCTTCTAGTGATTGGCGAAAGCGAATGCCCGCAATTTGATTGGCATTATTGGCATAATTTTCAACAGGATTCGCCAGCACAAACCCGATGAGGAAGGCAGGGCGTGACCAGTCAAAACGGCGCATTAAAATGCCCAAAAGACCAATAGAGAATAACGCCACCAAATCCATCAAATTTTGTCCTGATTGGAAGGCGGCGAACGCTATAATCATAAAGACAAATGGCGCCACAAGCGCAAAGCGGATATTGGTAATCTTCGCAATATAGCTTGATAGCGCGATACATAAAATTGTGCCAAGCACATTCGCCAAGGCTAATAGCCACACAATCGAATAAGTATAGTTGAGGTTGTTTTTCAGCATGACCTGACCAACCTCTAATTCACCTGAGCCAAGCAAAGATAGCGCGCCGATGAAAATCGCCATTGAGCCAGAGCCAGGTATCCCAAAGAGAAGCGTCGGTACAAGCCCGCCCCCTTCTTTGGCATTATTTGAACTTTCAGGCCCAATGACACCCCGCACTTCACCCTTGCCAAAACCAGATTTGTCCTTCGTGGTCTGAACCGTATGGCCATAGGCAATCCAATCCACCACAGAGCCGCCCAGACCAGGGATGACACCAACTGTCACACCAATGAGCGAGCAGCGAATAGACAGCCATTTATTAGTCCACCAATCCTTGATGCCTTCATACCAGCCTGACCCTAGGCTTGCCTTATCAGAAATAGCTTTATCCTGGCGAAGCAGAGCGATGATTTCTGGGATTGCAAAGATGCCAAGACCTACGATGACTAATTTCAAGCCATCAATGAGGTAGGGATAATCATAAGATGACATCCGCAATTCCCCATTAAAGGGGCCTTCACCAATGGTTGCCACCAACATGCCGAGCCCGGCTGCCATAATGCCTTTGATGGCGATACGCCCCGCCAAAATACCAACCATGGATAGGCCAAAGGCGGAGACCATCAATAATTCGGGTGATTGGAACATCAGCACGATAGGGCGTGCGATCAGAATAAAAAAGGTGAGGAAGAAGGCGCCGACAATCCCGCCAAATAGCGAGGATGCAAACGCAGCGGACAATGCGCGCGCGGCCATGCCTTTTTTCGCCATGGGGAAACCGTCAAGCACCGTTGCCTGCGAGGCAGAAGAGCCGGGGATTCCCATCAGGACAGACGCAAAGGTATCAGATGTTGGGACAACAGCGACCATCCCGACCATCAAGGCAAGACCCAGGATAGGGTCAAGGCCAAACATAAAGGGCAAAACAAGCGAGAGGCCGGCAATGCCGCCTAGACCAGGGAATATGCCAATCGCTAGCCCCATGACAACGCCAAGCATGAGATAGCCAATAACCGTTGGCTGCAGAATTAATTGCCAAGCTTGTCCCAGAGCTGGCAGAGCATCAACGAAAATGTCCATAATGAATGCCCCCGCATAAATGTGTAAAAAATGGCTCTGCCCATCAAGACCGGCAGAGCCTTATTAGATGGGTATGACTAGTTTAGTGATACGCCGAAATCAGCCTGTAGCCAATCTGTGACATATGTCTTGGCGCTGTCTGATACTGTGATTGCACCACCAAGCGCAGCTTGGGCATCGTCACCAACATACATGGGGTACTTACCAAGACGCTTTGCTGAGATCTCTGCAAAATCTGGACGTGCAGCAATTGCGTTGAATGCCTTTACATAGGCGTCAACTACATCTTGTGGTGTGCCAGCTGGCAAGAAGGCGATCTTCTGTGATGGGAAACCAGCAATGAAGAAGGCTTTCCACGCATCCCATGCTGGGCCTGAAGTTTCACAGCCATCTGTTGCATCACAAACTTCTTTGAAAGTTGGGATCTCTGGGAATGTTGGGTCACGCACAATATCGCCATTTGATGCTAAGGCACCCCATGTCATCATTGGGACAGCTTTGCCTTCTTCAACCAAAGGTGTGACTGACTTCAAGAATGATGAAGATGTCTGGTAATCAATTGTGGCTTCGCCTGATTCGAACATCTTACGGCCATCACCACGACCCTTAATGCCCATCACATGCTCAACCTTCATGCCTAGCATTTTCCATGCCAAAGCCGGGATCAGGTCAAGACGTGTTGCGCCTTGGTTACCATAGATAAAAGTCTTGCCTTTCAGGTTATTGGCTGTGCCGTCAAATAGCTTGCCATCTTCAGCATTCAAATACGCAACGCCGCCTGTGCCTGAGGCCATGACAGGGATCCAGTCCTTATATTCATAGCGAACACGTGGGTCGCCCAATAGGTATGGGAACTGTGTTGAGCCTGATGAGCCGAACATTGTAAGGCCATCTGTATGTGACTGACCTTGGAACCAGTTTGCGCCCTTTGTTGAGCCGGCACCTGGCATGAACTTCACAACCACAGTTGGGTTGCCGTCCATATGCTCAGAGATCAATGGTGCAAAGAAGTTTGCCCATTTGGCTGAACCACCAGTTTCTGAGAATGGGATTGTCCATTCAATTGTCTTACCGCTGAAATCAGCAGCTGTTGCGGGAAGTGATGCTGCGGCTGCCAAACCAGCTGCTACACCAGCGCCTAATACGAGGCGAGTAAGCTTTTTCATTATTTCCTCCTTCAATGAAAAGCACAATATGACGAAAGCATATAAGAAGGACACATGGGACCTATCCCAGGTGAACTTTCGCTTGTATTGTGACAGTAAATCATCAAGCTTACATGAAACTTACATGGGCAAAATAATTCAAGAACGAGGCTTGCCAGGCGGATGCATATTCTCATTGTAGAAGATAACCCAACGCTACAAGAGGCGCTGCAGCTTCATTTTACCGATGATGGACATTTGGTAACAGCGCTTGAAGATGGGGAACAAGCCTTACATTTTCTGGTTCAAGAGCCGTTTGATTGTTGTATCTTAGACGTCAATCTCCCACATATGTCAGGCTTAGAGGTGCTGCGAGCCGCGCGCCGCAAAGGGGTGACGATGCCTATCTTATTGCTAACAGCGCGTGATGAGGTGGCGGACCGTGTAGCGGGGCTTGACGCCGGCGCTGATGACTACCTCACCAAACCATTCGAGATGGCAGAATTAGATGCCCGCTTGCGTGCCCTATTGCGACGAGAGCCGCGCTTGCGCGACGATACCAGCCAGATTGGTCAGCTCACCCTTCATCATGCTGCCCGCCACATTACCCATCGCGGTGCAATCCTCACGCTATCGGCCAAAGAAGTGGCAGTGCTTGAGATGCTCTCTGATACACGCAATCAGCTCGTCGCAAAATCCCAGCTTATTCAGAATATTTATGGGGTAGGGGCTGAAGTGAATGAGACGACAATCGAAGTGTTGATCTCGCGCTTGCGTAAGAAACTGGCCCCCTATGATGTCCAGATTAAAACCATGCGCGGCCTTGGCTATTATTTGGAGGAGGAGTAGCGCCAATGCTCTTTGCGACCTCATTGCGTTTGCGTTTGTTGGTGCTGATTTTACTGCCTTTGATGGTGGTGGCCAGCTTAGCTATTGGCTGGCAATATCGCCAATCCAGCCAATCGGCAGAGGCCGTGTTTGATCAAAAATTATCTATTCTCGCGCTTGCGGTCTTTCGTGACTTATTGGCAACGCAGGGGGAAAATCTCTCACCTAGCACCAAGGCCCTATTTGAAGAGGCCTCTGGCGCAACCTTCTTTTATCACGTGTCTGGTCCAGATGGCGGGTTTGTAAATGGCTATTCCCCACCGCCGATTGCCCCTGATGCGACATCGCTGCCATTGGGGGAGCTTGCCTTCTTTGATGCGACGTTCCGCGGCGAGCCGGTGACAGTGGTGCGCCTGCAGGAACGCGCGCGGGTTGACCAGCTGACCGGCACCATTATTGTGTCTGTCTGGCAAAATCAAGAAGAGCGTGCTGCCTTTGCGCGTAATCTTGCGATGCGTGGTGCTGTGGTGGTGATTGCCTTGATTCTCACCGTCTGTGCCGTGGTGTTTTTTGGTATTCGCACAGGCCTCCGGCCGCTCAGTGCCTTGGATGGCGCGATTACCTCACGTAGCTCCTCTGACTTGAGCCCGATCATGCGGACAGTCCCGCATGAGGTGCGTCATATTGTTGATAGGCTCAATCATCTCTTTGCTGAGGTCACAGAGGCGCAGGCTGAGAAGGATAAATTTATCTCAGACGCGGCCCATCAACTCCGGAATCCTATCGCGGCTATGACCTCGATGGCTGAGGTGGCGCAGAAGGCCAAGACGCTGCCAGATGCCAAAGCGCGGATGACAAGCCTTGCTGCTGCGGCGCGTGATCTCTCTCATCTAACAGAACAGATGCTGTCCTATGAAAGGCTGCAGCATCATGAATTGCGGAAAGTCACGACCCATATTGATGGTTTTTTGGCAGATGTCGCTATGCCGCTGGCCCAGCGTGCTTTGGCCCAAAATTGCCAATTTGCCTTTGAGCCGGGCGCCGGTGACTTAGCTTTGCCCATAGATGATATGATGATGGCGCAAGCGATCACTAATTTGGTTGATAATGCCCTTAAACATGGTGGGGAGGAATTGGGGCTAATTCAATTATCTAGCCAGCTCGTCCCTGATAGCGAGCGGGCAGGGACGGCTCTGCACATCATTGTGGGCAATGATGGCGCGCCCTTATCAGTCGCTGACAGTGAGCGGTTATTTGAGCGTTTTGTGCAAGGGCATGAAGGCGAGGGGACAGGGCTCGGCCTTGCCATCGTCAGCCAAGTTGCGCGCCAGCATGAGGGACACATCACATTTGAGGACCAAGAGGGCCTGCGCTGCTTTATCCTCTCCCTGCCTATCTAAGCCGCGTGCGAAGATGGCTTGATCAACCAAGAGGGCATTTGGTACATATGCCCCATGACACACGCAACCTCCTCGCCTTACCCAAAATCAGCAGATGGCATTGACCGCCGCCTGTCTGTCGCACCGATGATGGATTGGACGGATAGGCATTGCCGTGTGTTTCATCGCCTATTGGCGCCAGATGCGTTATTATTCACCGAAATGGTCACAGCAGAGGCGATTTTGCACGCCGGCGCAGAGCGGTTTTGTCAGCATGAGGCCGCCGAGCATCCGCTGGCATTACAATTGGGCGGCTCTGATCCTGCGCGGCTGGCAGCAGCAGTCAAGGCCGTTGCACCGTTTCAGTTTGATGAGATTAATCTCAATGTCGGCTGCCCCTCTGATAGGGTGCAATCAGGGCGCTTTGGCGCATGTTTGATGGCAGAGCCAGAGCTTGTGGCTGATTGTGTGGCTGCGATGCAAGATGCGTCATCCGTCCCTGTCACGGTCAAATGCCGTATTGGGATTGATGATATGGATGATGAGGCTGGTTTGTCTCACTTTGTTGAAACTGTTGCTGCGCGCGACATTACTCATTTCTATATTCATGCCCGCAAAGCCTGGCTGCAGGGCCTAAGTCCGAAAGAAAATAGAGAAATCCCGCCCCTGAATTATGACAGGGTGAAGCGCCTCGCCGCAGCCCACCCTGATTTGGCGATTTATTTAAATGGCGGTATTGTGACATGCGAAGATGCTGTTCGCTATATTGATGAATTTGATGGCGTGATGATAGGGCGAGCAGCTTACAAATCACCCCTAATCCTATCCGATATTAGCGAGGCTGCCTTTGGCAGAGCGCCCGTTAATCGGTTAAAGGTCATTGAAGCGATGGCTGATTATATTGCCGCCCAGTTAAAAGAGGGCGCCAGCTGTCATAATATTACACGTCATATGCTGGGCTTTTATAATGGGTTTGCAGGTGCACGCGCCTGGCGGCGTTGTTTAGGGGAAGAGATGCGCGGCGCTGATAATCCAGACTTGATGGTCGAAGCAGCGGCTGCTATCGAAGCCAAACAAGCCGAGAAAGACTTCGTCCTTTTAGAGAAAGATGCCTCATGAGTGATATGAAACAACCTGAATCAAGCCGGCCAAGCCGTCCTCTTTTGGAATTTGGTCCGCTTTTACTGTTTTTTGTAACGAATTACGCGGCTGGCATTTATGTCGGCACGGCTGTTCTTGTTGTCGCGACGGTCATTGCGCTGGCGCTATCCTGGCATCTGGATCGCAAAATTCCTTTGGTGCCAGCTGTGGGATGTGCGGCCGTTGTCTTATTTGGGTCGCTGACGCTAATTACCGAAGATGAATTCTTCATCAAGATTAAGCCAACGGTTATTTCGGCGATGTTTGCCATTGGTCTGGGTGTTGGCATGTTGCTCGGACGTAACCCGTTAAAAGCGCTGCTAGGTGGTCAAATGCGGATGCATGATGCGGGCTGGCAACGCATGACCTATATTTGGATGGCGATGTTTGCGAGCACCGCCATCGCGAATGAAATTGCATGGCGGATGTTATCAACAGATGGTTGGGTGAATTTTAAAGTCTTTGGCCTTACCGGCCTGTCTTTATGTTTTGCGATTCTAACCGTGCCAGTCCTTCAGAAATACCAAATTGAAGACACGGACGATAAAACAGACGGCTAGCTATTGTGCTAAGTCTTTGCCAGATCATGGAAAATCAGCTTTAATCTTGGCAAATGTCGCACCCGCGCTAGAATCAGTCGAGTGATGCTATTTGCATCTGAAGCCGAAATGATTTAGCTGAAAGTGGAGAAATATAGCAGGCCGTTCATGAGTTGTGCCTGTCATGTACCTGCGAAGGAGTTTAAAATGGCTGATGAAGACGATATCATTCTATCTGAACTTGATGATGAAGAGCTAGTTCAGCAGATGCATGACGACCTGTATGATGGCATGCAGGACGAAGTGGTAGAAGGTGTGAACATCCTTCTTGAACGTAAATGGACTCCTTACGACGTTCTCACTAAGGCGTTGGTTGAAGGTATGACAATCGTCGGTATCGACTTCCGCGATGGCATCTTGTTCGTGCCAGAAGTGTTGATGGCAGCGAATGCGATGAAGGCTGGCATGGGTGTTCTTCGTCCGCTATTGGCTGAAACAGGCGCCCCACGTGTTGGGACAGTTGTTATCGGTACTGTGAAGGGCGATATCCACGACATTGGCAAGAACCTTGTATCAATGATGATGGAAGGCGCAGGCTTTGACGTGATTGATATCGGGATTAACAATCCCGTTGAGAACTATCTCGAAGCTCTCGAAGAGCATAAGCCAGACATCCTTGGTATGTCAGCGCTTCTCACAACCACAATGCCTTATATGAAAGTCGTCGTGGATGCGATGATCGAAAAAGGCATCCGCGATGATTACATCGTGCTTGTCGGTGGTGCGCCATTGAACGAAGCCTTCGGTGAATCAGTTGGTGCGGACGCTTATTGCCGTGATGCCGCTGTGGCTGTGGAAACAGCTAAAGAGCTCATTGCAAAGAAGTTTGCTGCACAAGCCTCTTAGCGTCGGTCCTCATGGCACAGCCCGCTGGATTAACAATCATTGGCTGCGGTGCTCTTGCCAGAGAATTACTCGACCTTATTAAACAATTTCCAGACGGGCAGGTTGACTTAACCTGCCTGCCTGCTATCTGGCACAATTCCCCTGAAAAAATCACACCTGGTTTAGCCAAAAAAATCACCTCTCTGAAGAAACAGGGGCGCCGTATCCTTGTGGCTTATGGTGATTGCGGCACAGGGGGTGATATCGACCGGCTATTACAAAAGGAACAGGTTGATCGTATCGCAGGGCCTCATTGTTACGAGATGTATATGGGCAAGGCTGATTTCGATGCTGAAATGGAAGCAGAGCTTGGCACATTTTTTGTCACAGACTACATGGTCAGGCATTTTGAACGCATCGTGATGAAGGGGATGGGGTTGCGAGACCATCCGCAATTGCGCGATATGTATTTCGGCAATTACACAAGATTTTTATATCTCGCGCAGACAGAAGATGACGCATTGCAGCGTAAAGCAGAAAAAGGCGCTGAAGAGCTTGGTTTGCGTTATGAATATCGTCTAACCGGCTATGGTGAATTTACCCAATTTATGGGGCAAGCTGCGGGGCAAAGCAGCACGCCTCACACAGAATAGGAACTTTGAAGAATGGCACAGATTACAACTCTTTATTGGCGTGATATTCCAGCGCAGGTGATTGCTGAAAAAGGCCGGGGTCGCAAGCGTGAGCAAGCCAAAATTGAGCTTCACCGTCGTTTTGCCCTCGCGATTGACGAGGCAGCCATGCGTGGTGATGCGGCGTCAACCGATGATTATCTGGCTGATTGGCGCAAGGGCGAGCCGGTTGAGTGCTCAGATGAGCTAGAAGAAGAGGCGCAGAAATTAGCCGCCCAACTAGAAGAAGACTATCCATCAAGCCGTGTAAAGGAGCTGGTGGAGAATGGTGGTTTTGCGGCTTAGAGTTGCGACGCCTTCGCTTTGCCCATAAGGGGCCTTTTCTCTAAAGCCGTCATCATGTCGTTTGCGGACGCGAGAAAGGCGAGGTAAGGCGATTCATAATTCATCCTTTTTGCCACTAATAATCTAGAAACGGATGCCTATGCGTAAATAGCGCATCAATTCTAGGGTATTAGCTAATTGCGTCCTCATCAGGGGCGAAACGTAAAAGGGGTTGTTCATGGCTGTCACAATTGATGATATCGCCAAAGCTGGCGCAGGCTGGTCAATTGAAGTCACACCAGCAGGTGCCGGTAAAGTCGAGAGCTTTGCTGATGTTCTCGCACCTGGCACAGATGTGAATGTTACCTTCCTGCCTGGGTCTGACCCTGCTGATACCGCCTTGGTGGCAGCGCGGTTACGTGATGAGGGCATGCATCCTATTCCACACATCGCCGCGCGCTCTGTGACTGACAAGGCGATGCTTGATTCGATGCTGAAAAAGCTGACAGACGAAGCCTCAATCGATGAAGTGCTTATCATTGGCGGCGGCGTTGATAATCCGGTTGGTGATTTTGACAGCTCTATGCAAATCCTGGAAACCGGCCTTATCCAAGATTACGGCATTCGCAAGATTGGCGTATCTGGTCACCCAGAAGGCAGCCCGGATATTCCAGATGATGCGCTTGCGGCCGCTCTGGAATGGAAGAATAACTTCGCAGAAAAAGAAGGCCTCGATTTATATATTGAGACACAATTCTGTTTTGAAGCTGACCAAGTCTTAGCATGGGAGCGTGATATCCGCGCTGCTGGTAACAAGCTACCTATTCGCATTGGTATTCCTGGTCCTGCCACGATCAAAACATTATTCCGCTTTGCGCAAATCTCAGGCATCGGACCATCCATGCGCTTTATCTCTAAGCAAGCGCGTAATGTGGCAAAGCTCATGACAGTGCAAGCACCAGATAAGTTGTTGGCGGGTTTGGCTGAGGGCATGGCAAATGACAAAGATTGTTTGCTGGCTCATTTCCATTATTACCCATTCGGCGGTTTTGCCAAAACAGCGGCTTATGCCAAAGCCGTTTCTGATGGTGCCATTACGCTAAAAGCCAAAGGTGGCTTTGACGTGCGCCAAGACTAACACCTGATTGACACCATTAAGACGAAGAAAGATTTCACCTATGACAAAGACAGTAATTTCATCTGCAAAGCAGGAAATCACCATTGGTTTCGACCAGCCATTTTGCGTAATTGGCGAGCGTATTAACCCAACAGGCCGTAAATTATTGGCAGCTGAAATGGCCGCCGGTGATTATAGCCGCGTTGAAGCTGACGCCATTGCTCAGGTCGAAGCCGGCGCCACAATGCTTGACGTGAATGCTGGTATCCCAATGGCTGATGAGCCGCAAATTTTGGCCGATTCAATCCAGTTGGTGCAATCTGTTGTTGATGTGCCATTGGCTATTGATAGCTCTATTGTTGAAGCGCTTGAAAAAGGCCTGTCAGTTTATCAGGGTAAAGCGCTTGTGAACTCAGTCACAGGCGAAGAAGAGCGTCTTGAAGTGGTGCTTCCTTTGGTCAAGAAATATGGTGCTGCTGTTGTTGCGATTTCAAATGACGAAACAGGCATCTCAGAAGATCCAAACGTACGTTATGAAGTCGCAAAGAAGATTGTTGAGCGTGCCGAAGATTACGGTATCCCGCGCGAAGATGTGGTTGTTGATCCCTTGATCATGCCTGTTGGCGCGATTAACCTTGCGGGCCGCTCAGCGCTTGATTTGATCATTCGTTTGCGTGATGAGCTAAAAGTGAACACAACTTGTGGTGCGTCAAACATCTCATTTGGCTTACCAAACCGTCATGGTATGAATGCGGCCTTCCTCTCAATGGCCGCTGGTGCCGGTATGACATCAGCCATCATGAACCCGCTTCATTCAGAAGAAATGACAGCGATCATGGGCGCCAATGTGATGAATGGTGTTGACCCTGAATGCCGCACATGGATTTCACGCTTCCGTGAGCCAGCAGCAGAGGGCGCAGCAGGTGGTCGTGAGCGTCGGACAAATCGTCGTCGCCGTGCATAAGGTGCGTTTTGTGCCTATATTTAAGTAAAGAAAACAGGTAGGTAGGATTGTGGGGCTTGGCCTACCTGTTATTTAATTTTTCGCATCATCTATCTGACACGCAATAGGTGCCGTCATGACACAAACAACAGACCAAACATCTTCACAAAACCCTACAGCCAGTGAAGATCTCAAGATTGTTTTCACACCATCTGGACGCCAAGGCGCGGTCAAAAAGGGAACCAACCTTTTGCAAGCGGCACGTCAATTAGGCGTTGATGTTGATTCTGTTTGTGGTGGGCGCGCTATGTGTGGACGCTGTCAGGTGAATGTCGGTGATGGCGCGTTTGCCAAACATGGCATTACCTCATCAGCTGAGAATTTGTCAGCCCCGTCAGCATCTGAAGCGCGCTATGCCGAAAAGCGTGGGCTAGCTGATACCAGACGTCTTGCTTGTCAATGTACGGTGGAAGGCGACCTTGTCATTGACGTGCCAGCTGAATCACAAGTGCATAACCAGCTTGTGCGTAAGGCCGCTGATAACAGAACCATCGCCCTCAATCCACCGGTGCGCTTGTGTTATATCGAAGTACGTGAGCCGGATATGCATGAGCCGTCTGGTGATTTGCGCCGCGTTATCGAAGCGCTTGAAACACAATGGGCTGATCGTGTCACTGGCGCGATTGATTGCGACCTCCACGTGCTTCGTGAATTGCAGCCAGCGCTGCGGAAGGGTAAATGGGCCATCACAGTGGCATTACGTGATGGCAACCAGATTATTGCCGTTTGGCCAGGCTTGAAAGAGCGGATTTTGGGCGCAGCGGTCGATGTTGGCTCGACCACCATGTCAGCGCATATTTGCGATATGAATTCCGGTGAGGTATTGGCCTCAACAGGCATTATGAATCCGCAAATTCGCTTTGGCGAAGATTTGATGAGCCGCGTCTCTTATGGCTTGATGAATCCTGGCGGGGCAGAAGAGATGACAAAGGCTGTGCAAGATGGATTGCAACAGCTTATCCAAGGCGGCGCTGAGCAAGCTGGTATGGCTGCGAATGACGTCATGGAAGTGGTTCTTGTCGGGAACCCTGTCATGCATCATTTGCTTTTGGGTGTTGACCCGATTGAGTTGGGCGGCGCGCCGTTTGCTTTGGCAGTGGATACCGCGACACAAATGCGTGCTGATGAGATTAATCTAGCGCTTCATAAAGGAAGCCGCGTCTATGTCTTGCCATGTATTGCTGGCCATGTTGGTGCAGATGCGGCTGGCGTGGTGTTGGCAGAGGCCCCGCAAACCTCAGATAAAATTAGCCTTCTTGTTGATGTTGGCACGAATGCTGAGATTGTGTTGGGCAATAAAGACCGTATGCTTGCTGCTTCATCACCTACTGGCCCCGCTTTTGAAGGGGCGCAGATCTCATCTGGTCAACGTGCGGCCCCTGGCGCGATTGAGCGCATTCGGATTGACGCAGAGACCTTAGAGCCGCGCTTTGCTGTGATTGGGTCTGAGATCTGGTCAGACGAAGAGGGATTTGATGATGCCGTCAAAGATACAGGGATCACAGGGATCTGTGGGTCTGGCATCATTGAGGTGCTTGGCGAGATGTATCTTGCAGGGATTATCTCAGAAGATGGGGTGATTGATGGCACGCTTGCTGCCAAGACTGACCGCATCATCGAAGATGGTCGTACCTTTAGCTACCGCGTCAGTGATACGGTAACCGTCACACAAAATGACATTCGCGCTATCCAGCTTGCCAAAGCGGCGTTACATGCGGGCTTTAAGCTTCTCATGGATAAGATGGCAATTGAACGTGTTGATCGTGTGGTTCTGGCTGGAGCGTTCGGCACGCATATTGATCCAAAATATGCGATGGTTCTCGGCATGGTGCCAGATTGCTTGCTAGACCATGTGGTTGCCGCTGGTAACTCAGCGGGGGCCGGTGCGAGAATGGCGCTGCTTAACATCGAAAAGCGTGCGGAGATTGAGGCTGTTGTTCGGGATATCGAAAAGATTGAAACCGCAGTTGAACCCTCATTCCAAGATCATTTTGTACGGGCTATGGCTATCCCGCATAAGACTGACCCTTATGAGGAATTGACAAAAGCTGTGACTTTGCCATTCCGCTCATTGAAGGATAATGCAGGTGACGCGGCTGAGCCAACACGCTCAGGTCGTCGTCGTCGCCGCCGCGACGCCTAATCACATAGACGATTATGAAAGCGTATCAGCACCTGATTGTTTCAGGGACTGATGCGCTTTTATATAAAGGCCTATGACAAAGGCAAATGTCAGCGCATAGCAAGGCCAGATAAACACACCATAGCCATTCATATCAAAAAAAGCTGTCATGAGGTCGCCCCTTTGCGATGTTGTGCCATTTGTTTCATCTCTGCCAGCATGGCAAGCATGCGCATCAGCACAATGACGATGAAGAAGGCTTGGAAGGCAATGAACATGGTCATCAACGGCCAAAGCATGCTCGCATCAATTGAGACGCCGCCTGATCGCAAGATGCTGGCTGGCTGATGCAGAGTGTTCCACCAATCAACAGAGAATTTGACGATTGGTAAGTTCAGTGCACCAACAAGCGCTAGGATAGCGGCAGGACGGGCGCCGCGTCTGCGGTCGGAAAAGCCGTTCGCTAATGCCATATAGCCAATGAAAAAGAAGAATAAGACTAACATCGATGTCAGCCTGGCATCCCACACCCAATAGGTGCCCCAGGTTGGTTTGCCCCATAAAGCGCCCGTAAATAAGGTTAATCCCGCAAAGACAGCGCCGATAGGCGCAATGGCTCGCGCGCCAATATCAGCTAGCGGGTGTTTCCACACAAGATAAAATAGCCCTGATAGCGCCAGCAGGAAATAGCTAGAAGAGGCCAGCCAAGCAACAGGCACATGGATATACATGATACGCACCGTATCACCTTGCTGATAATCAGCAGGAGAGGTGATAAGGCCCCAATATAACCCTAAGCCAAATCCAATGAATGCCACAGCTTTTGCCCATGGCAAGATGGCACGCGCTAATTTCACAAAACGGGTTGGGTTCGCAAAAAAATCAAACATGTTTATCGCTCTTCAATCGCAATACGAAGCGCAAAGACGCTCGCAATGGGGCTTAAGACAAGTAAAAATAAACAACTACTCAGCAATAGATAGAAATGCGCGTGATAGGCCGTCCCTGTCAAGAGGGCCTCGGTAGCAAGCGTGCCGAAAATCAACAACGGAAAGGAGAGCGGCAGGACCAATATCGCTGATAAAAGACCAGAGCGTCTGGCCCCTAATGTCAATGCCGCGCCAATGGAGCCAAGACAGGTGAGGGCCGCCAAGCCCGCTGCCATAATCACAAGCATGATAGGAAGGTGATAAGGTGCGATTGCGAAAAATAATGCAAGTACGGGCACGGTTAATAATAACGGGCCACCCATTACCAGAAAATGAGAGGCAATTCGCACCAGGACATAGCCAGAGAGGGGGGTGCGGCTGACAATGATGCGATCAAGAAAGCCGCTCGCCTCATCATCAACATATAATCTATCAAAAGAGGGCAGGGCCGCTAGTAACACCGCAATCCACAAAATGGCACTGGTAATCAGCGCCAATTTATCGGGGGCAGGGCCTACCGCTAGCGGGAATAATGTCGCAATCATCACGAAATAAGTGATAGCGCTAATCACCTCGCCAGGGCGTCTCATGGCCAATCTGATATCACGCAGGAAAAGCTGGCCTAGCATCACGCCGCCTCCAAAGTCAGGCATTGTGTGACAAGCGCCTCTGCAATATCGGTATGAGTGGCGACAATCACACGCCCCCCTGCTGCGAGGAAGGTGGCGATACGCTCTTCTAAAATCGCTAAATTAGACGCATCTAAGCTTACTGCTGGCTCATCAAGTAACCAGAGATCGGCGCTGTCATCTAAGGTAAGCAGGTTTAGATATTGCCGTTGTCCGGCGCTATAGCTGTGAACCTGCCTATGATAGACTGGCTCATCCTGCAACGCCGCGGGCAGTTTGGCCCCTAGCAGAGCAAGGTTTTCAAGCCCTGTGAGGTCAGGATGAAATCCATCACGATGCCCCAGATAGCACAGCGTAAACTCAGTCTCCTCATGATGGGGACGAAAGGCCTCGCCATTTAACAAAAAGCGTCCCTCATCAAAAGGCGCCAGGCCAGCAATATGGCGAAGAAAGGTTGATTTGCCGATGCCATTCGGCCCGCGCAGTTGGATATAAGATCCCGCTTCACTGTCAAAGCTGATGGGCTGGATAAGGGGTTGTCCTCCGCGCATGGAGACCACCTGGTCACTTCGTAATATGGCGCGGCGCTCAGACACTTATACCCCCATTCGTTATACAACAGGATGTTTATACCGCGTCTGATAGGTGACTGTCAGGTAAAAATAATGAAATCCCTGCGTCATAATGCAGCAAAAGGCCACGATAGTTGTGTCTTTTTACTAGGCGGTGGCGATGAGACCTTTTATAAATTTATGATACATCTTCGGCTCGTCGCAGTACGTAAGAGGTAGTCTCTGATATGTAGGGCACATAACTTTGCCTTATCCTATGGTATTATGTTGGGTTTATCGAAATGAAACAGCGTCTTATTCGCGTGCTCTTAGGCCCGACAAATACCGGTAAGACCTATATGGCATTGGAAAGAATGCTTGGTCATGAATCAGGCATGATTGGTTTTCCGCTGCGCCTGTTAGCCCGGGAAAATTACGATAAAATTGTCGCCAAGGTTGGCGCGAATCAAGTCGCCCTCATCACCGGTGAAGAGAAGATTCAGCCGCCAAATGCGCGCTATTTCTGTTGTACGGTAGAGGCAATGCCCGTTGAAAAATCAGTGGCCTTCCTCGCTGTGGATGAGATTCAGCTCGCTGGTGACAGAGAGCGTGGCCATGTATTCACCGACCGCTTGCTCTATGCCAGAGGCAAGTCAGAGACGATGTTTATGGGGGCAGAGACCATCCGCCCATTTATCAAACGGCTCCTACCTGAAGCTGAGATTGAGACAAGGCCGCGTTTGTCGCGTTTGTCTTATTCTGGGGTGCGCAAGGTCACGCGGCTACAACGGCGCTCTGCGATCGTTGCCTTTTCTGCCTCAGATGTCTATGCGCTCGCTGAAACCGTGCGCCGCCAAAGAGGGGGCTGCGGCATCGTCATGGGGGCCCTGTCACCGCGCACAAGAAACAAACAGGTGGAAATGTACCAAAATGGGGATGTCGACTTCCTGATTGCGACTGATGCCATTGGTATGGGCTTGAATATGGATATCCACCATGTAGCACTGGCGTCTGATATGAAATTTGACGGTCGCTATATGCGCCGCCTTGTGCCGCAGGAAATGGCGCAAATTGCAGGTCGTGCGGGCCGCCACTCGCAAGACGGGACCTTTGGCATGACAGATGGGGTTGATGCCCTTGAGCCAGAAGAAGTCGATGCCATTGAAAATCATATTTTTCCGCCTTTGCGCGGCCTGTATTGGCGGAACCGGCATCTTGATTTCAACTCTGCCACAGGGTTGGTGAAATCACTGGAAATGCCGCCGCCAGAGCCCTTCCTCGTGCGACAGGCAGAATCGACCGATCATAAAACATTGGCGGCCATGGCTGATCTGCCTTCTGTCCAAGCCTTGGCAAACTCACCAGGGCGCGTGCGGCTTCTATGGGATGTCGCCTCTATTCCTGATTTCCGGAATATGATGACGGACAATCATACGACGATGCTGGTGCGCATTTATGAGAATCTCGCCACAAACGGTCAGTTGGATAAAGACTGGGTGGCAAACCAGCTTCGGCATCTGGATAGGGTGGATGGTGATATTGATACGCTGATGATGCGTATTGCGCATATTCGGACTTGGACTTACATCACCCATAAATCAGGCTGGACAGATACCCCTGATGAATGGCAAGATTTGGCCAGATCAATAGAAGATCGGTTATCGGATGAACTCCATGACCGCCTAACACAAAAATTTGTGGATAAACGTGCTGCGCATTTATCCCGTAGATTAAAGGAATCTAATATTTTGTCTGCATCTGTTAAGCTAGACGGCACCGTCCTTGTTGAAGGACAAGAAGTGGGTCGTCTAGATGGTTTTATTTTTACGCCTGACATCGCTGATAGTGATGAAAAATCCATGATTCTAGCTGCGGCACGCAAAGGGTTGCCTGAGGAAATTGAACGCCGTGTGCGCGCGCTTATCGCCTCTGCTGATGAAGCCTTCAAATTACAGCCTGATGGCCGGATTGAGTGGCGGGAAACAACGCTTGCGAAATTACTCAAATCTGATCAAGCCTACGCCCCGCGGGTTGTGATGGCTGATGCCGAGCTTGTTACCACCGACCAGATGGCACGGATGCAAGAGCGGGTTGAGCAATTTATCAAAGATCATGTGAATTTTGTATTGGCGCCTCTTATGGCGCTTGAAAACCCTGTTCTGCCTGCGCCAACAACCACCCAAACAGATGAAGCATCAGAGGCTGGCGCAGAGGCACCACAAGACGCCCC
>WTJA01000088.1 GCA_011524995.1 Alphaproteobacteria bacterium
CAGGGATGCGCTCAGGGGAGATCTGTGGACTGCTGGCAGGTGACATCATCAGCAAGGGGAACTTGGGACGGTTCATCAAAATCCGACCCAATGAGGTCAGGCAGCTCAAGTCCAAAGCAGCAGAGCGGGAGGTGCCGCTTCATGCCAAGCTGGAGCACCTTCTGGATACTTCCCTGCCACAGCAAGGCAGGTTGTTTCCACACCTGACAGTAGACAGGGTTGTCAAAGCCTATGCCAAACTCAGGCGGCGACACCCAGAGCTCCATGGCACCGTGTTCCACTCAACCCGCAAGTGGTTCATCACCCTGTGTGAACGGACTGGTGTCCCAGAGCACTACACAGCAACCCTGGTCGGGCATCACACTGCACGCTCCACAAACAAGCTGACCTATGCCCTCTACTCTGGAGGCATCAGTGATGCGCAGAAGCGGGAGATTGTGGATGATATCAGTCTGCCCGACTGGGAGGGTTTGTCATGAGCCCAACCACGATAGCAGATCCAGCCCTGATCCCTGACATCGAAGCCTTCGAGGAAAGGGTGGCCATCCACATCCTCGAGGGTGGCATTCCAACCGACCAAGCCAAGGACCTCGCAGCACAGGCCCAGGGCTTCCGCAATCAGGCCCACTACTGGGCGTGGTTGAGGGTGTATGTCGAAAGGAAACGGTTGGGGTGACGCTTTGCACCAGTGCAATATTACTCCGACCAGGCTCTCCTTGTGAGGGTTTGGGCGGGGGCATATTTTTCAAATTTCGCACAACGGATGCAAGACGCCTCACATTGAACAACCCTCAGAAACGCGAGTCGGCCAGTGCGTTCGGCCTTTTGTGGGGGTCTTGTAGATTTAACGGCTCGAAGTTGCAGACACCAAGTCTGCTTTATATCTTTCCAACCGAGCGTTGGCGTTGCTGTCGATCAGCATGATGAGCCCTAAAAAGATGATTACTGTGATAAATGCCGCGCGCCAGCCCGGACTATTCACGAAAACAATCAAAAGAGCGGCGGCTGTGATCAACAGCGGCATCACGTTAAATACCGCGGTGCCATATTGCGACATCGTCCGGTCAATGCGCTGAACCTCTAACCCGATAAATCTCGCATTGTCATCGGCAAAGGCTGTCGAGAAGCCTGTTAAACTTTTCCACGTTCCGTAAAACAGCCCGCCGCCGAGGATCAGCATCAATACTCCTGCTATCATCATCGGGAATACGAACGCTTTGGCCATGTCGGTTTCGCCTCGCGACCAGAAAAGAAGGCTGGCTACAAGAAACATCGCTCCAAAAAGAGCAAATAGGCCGTTTGACAGAAGTTCCGCCCGAGCCCAGTCGATAGATGTCTTTAGGATGTCCATGGTTTTTTCCTTTTCTGGAAGGTATGTATGAGCCGCTTAATGCGTCTTTAATTCAGTCGTTCTGGCGCATGTGCAGTGTTGCTCCATTGCCGGGGCGACTGGCCGTACATTCGCTTAAACTCACGGCTGAATTGAGAGGCGCTTTGATAGCCCACGTCCCAGGCTGCTTCCGACACTGTCTTACCTTCGGCAATCTTCATCGCGGCATGGTTCAGCCGCATGGATTTCACAAACTGTATAGGGGACATTGTCGTCGCTTCCTTAAACCGCCGATGGAACACTGCGCGGCTCATGCCGACATGACCAGCCATATCGTCAATGGTGATCTGCTCGTTCAGGTGGGTCGAGAAGTAGTCGATGGCGCGCGCGATTTCGTTACCGACTCCAAAAACCCGTCTTGCGGTTGCCCCTGCTTCGCCCATGAGCACCGCGTAACACAGCTCGCGCAATCGTCCTTTTCCGAGCACATCTAAATCAACTGGATTGTCGAGTAGATCGAGAAGCCGAAGCAGCGCCTGCGTGAAACCGGCATCCCAGGACGCCAATGCCATACCCGATAGCGCTCTGTCCCGCGATTGTCTGATGCCACCAAAGGTAGTCTCGATCTCCATGGCGAGCGCCCGCATCATACGTGGCTCTATTGCAATCATAACGCCGAGAAGAGGATTGTTCTTGGACGCCATTGGCGCGCCCGCCTCCACCGGTAAGGTCATCGGGCACAGAAGGTATTTGTTGCTGCCATAGACGTGATGCTCACCGTCCAGAACAGCTTCCTTACTGCCACTCAGAATAGCTACCACTGTGGGCTCGTAGATTGCAGGCAGGCATGGTATGGCCTCGGTAACGTGGAATAGCTGGACGCCTTTTAGCGCGGTATCGAGGAGCCCTGCCTCTGGCAGACGGCGCTTGATAAGTTTTTTGATCTGTGCCTTACTCATTGACTTTTGGTGACAGAGGGCTTCCTTCTTTTCAATGGGGTTGAGACAATTTGGCAAGTATTTGAGAGAAATTCGTCTGTTTTTGCGTCCTGTCAGTTCCTATCTGTACTTTCAGACAATAAAACCGCAAACCGCCAGCCGCGCTGGTTGGAGACAGAAAGTGGCAGATATGACATTTGGACCTACGGGCTGGACACCCGAGCGCCTCGGCGACCAGTCAGGCAAGACTTACATAATCACCGGTGCAAACTCTGGCGTTGGCTTTCAGGCCACGCGCATTCTTTTGAGGAAGAATGCTAAGGTAGTGATGCTGAACCGCTCGGTCGAGAAATCCGAGGCAGCAATTGTGGAGCTGAAAAACGAATTCGGCACGCAAGCGGACGTGAGCTTTATCCGCATGGATCTGTCCGTTTTAGATAGCGTGCGCGAGGCAGCGACAGAAGTTATCAAGACGGTATCCCATATCGACGCGCTGATCAACAACGCAGCAATTGCCCAGGTGCCGGTACGCAAGTTGACTGTTGATGGGTTCGAAAGCCAGCTTGGCACTAACCACTACGGTCACTTTTTGCTCAATGGCCTGCTATTTGACCGCATTTCAGAAAGCCATGGTCGGATCGTGGTAGTGTCCAGCCTTGGCTATAACATGGGTCTCAAGACGATTAAGTTCGACGATATTAACTGGGATGAAGGCTATAGTGCGAACTTAGCCTATTCGCAAAGTAAGCTGGCTCAAATGATGTTTGCATACGAATTGCAAGACCGTCTCACCGCATCGGGGCGAGAGGATGTTGAGGTTTTCGTTTGCCACCCTGGCTCGTCAGCCACTTCGCTTATAGCCACCAGCGGAAGCAGGATGATGCGCTCCATTTGGTGGCTGATGACCAAGACCCCGATGGTTCAGACTGCAGAACAAGGTTCATATCCTGAGGTCATGTGCGCAACCGAAGAGACTCTGACCGAGCAACGCGCCCTCTATGGTCCAACGGGCCGAATGGAAATGGTCGGGGCTGTTGGCAAAGGCACACTAAACACTCACGCCTATGATGAATCCGTCATGACAAAGCTTTGGAATGAATCGGAAAAAGCCGTCAGCTTCGCGTGGAAGCTCTGACACCCCTAGAGAAGTTAGCTGCCGGCGAACGAGTACGAGGAGTGGACATTGCTTTGCTGTGCAGCATCGGTGATATTTGAGGCTCAGAGCCGTATTGAGCTGCAGCGTTTTGAGCGGCTAGAAATGGCCGCTCGTATTAATTAAAAATGAAGGCCTCGTCGATATTTTTTACAGTGCCTCCAGGACCGCTTTTGGGACCACTTTGCTAGATTGAATATCCCATAAGATACTGAATCGAAATGATAATATAATTAGATCTTAGCCCTCTGGGGGCACCATTTTTCGTACTTGATGATGACGCAGGTCTGTATTGGGCAGC
>WTJA01000087.1:0-1342 GCA_011524995.1 Alphaproteobacteria bacterium
TCACGTAACACAACATGGACATTCAGCCGTGACGTTGACCTAGCGCAGACATTTATCGGCGTTAACTATTATGACGGTCAGGCATTTATGGTGCCAGCATCATTGGGCGTAAGCTCAGCATCTGAGCTAGATGGCGCATCTGTATGTATCCAGACAGGTACAACAACAGAATTGAACTTGGCTGAGTTCTTTGCATCAAACAACATGTCATATGAGCCAGTGCCAATCGAAACAAACGCAGAAGCACGCGAAAGCTATCTTGCTGGCCGTTGTGACGTTTACACAACAGACGGTTCAGGTCTTGCTGCAACACGCGCAACTTTCGACGACCCAGCAGCACACGTGATTTTGCCTGAAGTTGTATCAAAAGAGCCACTAGGTCCTGTTGTTCGCGAAGGCGACGATAACTGGGCGGACATCGTATCATGGACATTGAAGGCTATGATGGCAGGTGAAGAGCTAGGTATCACATCAGCAAACGCTGCTCAGTTGGCAAGCGCTGTTAACGATAACCCAGAAATCAACCGTCTATTGGGTATCGACCCACTACAGGGTGCAGAACAAGCTGGTCTATCAAGCGATTGGGCCCTTAACATCCTGTCACAAGTTGGTAACTACCAGGAATCATTCGAGCGTAACCTTTCACCACTAGGCCTAAGCCGTGGCATGAATGCGTTGGCACGTGACGGTGGTCTACACTACATCCCACCAATCAAGTAATTGATTGTTGGTTAATATGAAGGGCGGCCTCTTTTTAGGGGCCGCCTCTTTTGCTTTATTATTTAAAATCAATCGGTAAGGGGACAGCTGTGGATACACTCACACGCATATGGAGGCATGAAGAATCACGCGCAGTTGTGATTCAAATCCTCGTTATTGCGGCTGTATTTGGGTCATTTGGGTGGCTGATTAGTAACCTTGTGACGAATTTCGCCGCCTTGAATAAGAATTTCGGCTTCGATTTCCTTCTGCAGCCAGCTGGCTATGACATCAATCAATATTTGATTGAATATACTAATCGCTCGTCTCACTTACGGGCGGCGATCGTTGGGCTGTTGAATACCTTCTTGGTTGCTATTTTCGGGATTGTTCTGGCAACCATTATGGGTGTTATTCTGGGTATTATCCGCCTGTCAAATAACTGGCTCGCGCGGAATTTGACCTATTGGTACATCGAATTTACACGTAACGTACCAATTTTGCTGCACATCTTGCTGTGGCACGGCATCATCATTAATACCCTGCCGCATCCAAAGCGTGCTCTGGCTTTTGGTGATGTGTCATTCCTCACAAATCGTGGGTTCTATGTGCCAAAACCAATTGCCGAAGCAGGGATTGAGGT
>WTJA01000087.1:1442-5282 GCA_011524995.1 Alphaproteobacteria bacterium
TTTGCCTTGGCTATTTATACCGCTGCTTTTATCGCTGAAAATGTACGTGCTGGTATTTTGGCGATTCACAAAGGGCAAAGAGAAGCCGCAGAGGCATTGGGCTTGCGCCCTGGTAAAGTGATGCGTCTTGTGATTTTGCCGCAAGCGCGCCGCGTTATCATTCCGCCACTAACATCACAATATTTGAACCTCACCAAAAACTCATCATTGGCGATTGCCATTGGTTACATGGATTTGGTTGCAACATTGGGCGGTATCACACTGAATCAGACTGGTCGTGAGATTGAAACAATGATGCTTGTGATGGGGATGTATTTGCTCATTTCACTCACCATTTCGGCTGGGATGAATTGGTACAACAACGCTGTGAAGCTGGTAGATAGGTAAGAGGATATCATGTCAGATACTCAAAAATACGCACCTGGCTCTCATCCTGATTTGCCGCCACCACCAGGCACCATTGGTGTTGTTGGCTGGCTACGTGCAAATCTGTTTTCAGATATCACCAATACAGTGATGACATTATTGTCACTTTATTTCCTATATTGGTTCCTGAATGCATCTATGAGCTGGTTCCTGTTCGATGCTGTTGTCAATGCGAATAGCCGTGCTGAATGCCGTGAGATGGCAGATGGCGCATGCTGGGCTGTTATTACCAAACGTATTGGTCAGTTTATTTATGGCTTCTATCCTGTCGATGAAAGATGGCGTCCAAACCTCGCTTTTGTGATGCTGTTCATTGCCGTATTACCATTGCTCTATCCAAAGACGCCATTCCGTCGTCATATGCTATGGTTCTCAGCCGCTTATCCTGTGATTGCTTACTATTTGCTATGCGGCGGTATTTTCGGCCTTAAGGAAGTGGGCACGAACACATTTGGCGGCTTTATGTTGACCATGATTGTCGGTGTAACGGGGATTGCAGCCTCGCTGCCGCTTGGTATTGCCCTCTCACTAGGGCGTCAGTCACGTTTGTTATCCGTCCGCGTGATTTCAATTGCCTTTATTGAATTTATGCGCGGTGTGCCGTTGATTACGTTGCTATTTGTGGCGTCAACCATGCTGAACTATTTCTTGCCTCCTGGCACGACCTTCAACCTCTTATTACGTGTGTTGATCATGGTGACCTTCTTTGCCGCTGCTTATATCGCAGAGGTCATTAGAGGTGGTATCCAAGCGATTCCAAAGGGGCAATATGAAGCGGCGCAAGCGCTTGGCTTGAATTACTGGCAGACAACAAGGCTCATTACCTTGCCACAGGCGTTGAAGATTTCAATTCCTGGCATCGTGAACACCTTTATTGGTCTCTATAAGGATACCACATTGGTTGTTGTCATTGGCTTGCTTGACCCACTAGGTATTGGTCGTGCGGCATTGGCAGATGCGAAATGGAATGGTCTTTCAACTGAAACATACATGTTCGTGGCATTGTTCTTCTTTGTAAGTTGCTTTGCTATGTCTCGTTATTCTCTCTGGCTCGAAAAGCGCCTGAGCACAGAACATAAGTAAGAAGGTTTTTGAAAAATGGCTAAATCAGCAAAAAAATCTGAAATCGTCGTCAAAATTAGCGACATGCATAAATGGTACGGCCAGTTCCACGTGCTCAAGGACATCAATCTTGATGTGGCACAGGGCGAGCGTATCGTGATTTGTGGTCCTTCTGGCTCAGGGAAATCTACTCTGATCCGCTGCATTAACCGTTTGGAAGTGCATCAGGAAGGCTCTATCAACATCTATGGCACAGAATTATCATCTGACCTGAAAAATTTGGAGCAAATCCGCTCTGACGTCGGGATGGTGTTCCAGTCATTTAACTTGTTCCCGCATTTGACTGTACTTGAGAACTGTACATTGGCCCCTATCTGGGTGCGCAAGATGCCAAAGAAAGAGGCAGAAGCGTTGGCCATGGAATATCTTGAGCGTGTGAAAATTCCAGAGCAGGCTAATAAATATCCAGGCCAGCTATCAGGTGGTCAGCAGCAGCGTGTGGCGATTGCCCGCTCTTTGTGCATGCAGCCAAAAATCATGCTGTTCGATGAGCCAACATCAGCGCTTGATCCTGAGATGATTAAAGAAGTGCTTGATGTGATGATTGAGCTAGCAGAGACAGGTATGACAATGCTTGTTGTGACGCATGAAATGGGCTTTGCCAATAAGGTTGCTGACCGCGTGATTTTCATGGATGGCGGCGAGATTATTGAACAAAAAGACCCGCAAACATTCTTTACAAAGCCAGAGAATGAACGCACCAAATTGTTCCTAAGCCAGATTTTGGACCACTAGGACTTACCATTAAAAAATGCCCCAAATTGGGGCATTTTTTTGTCTGTTATTTGTCTTTGATTTAAGAGGCGATAGGGGCATCACTTGCGCCCCATTCTGCCCAAGACCCATCATAAAGCGCGATATCATTTTTGCCCAATTCTGCGAGGGCGAGCGTTAGGCCTGCAGCGGTAACGCCAGAGCCGCAAGATGTGATGGCCGGTTTTGAAAAATCGAGCCCAGCTTGTTCAAATTCCGCACGAAGCTCAGATAGCTCTTTCAGCTTTCCTGTTTGTTTGTTGAGTAGCTCAGTCACAGGCACATTCATCGCGCCAGGCATATGACCCGCGCGCAGGCCTGGGCGCGGTTCCGCCGCTTGGCCATGAAAGCGCGGGGCAGGGCGCGCATCTAAAATCTGGAGATCCTCGCCTGCTTCAATCTGGCGGCGTAACTCATCAAACAGAATAAGCTGTGCGAGGGCAGGGGCTGCCGTGAAATCACCAGAATCTCGAGGCTGTGCCGCACCATGCGTAATTGGTCCACCTGCTTTGACATAGGCCGGAAGTCCGCCATTTAGCACAAAGACATCTGCCTTCCCAAATAGGCGGAGAAGCCACCAGGCACGCGCAGCAGACAGAAAAGGCGAGTTATCATAAATCACAACCTTATGGTGGTCTGAAAGGCCGAATTCTTGCATCATTTGGCTGAATGTGGCGGCAGATGGCACCATATGCGGCAAGTCAGAGCTGGTATCGGCAATCGCATTAATGTCAAAGAACTGGGCGCCAGGAATATGTGTTTGCTCAAATTCCGCGGCGGCATCACGTTCCATTGTCGGAAGGACAAAGGTTGCATCAAAAATAAACAAATTATCATCATTGAGATGCGCTATAAGCCACTCAGCTGAGACGAGATAGCTCATGGCTATGCCTCCAACCAAGATGGCACTGGCAAATTCTTAGAACGCAAGAAATCTGGGTTCCATACTTTTGACTGATATCTTTGGCCTGAATCACATAAAATTGTGACAATACGGTGGCCAGGCCCGAGGTCACGTGCCATTTTCATAGCGCCAGCAATGTTAATCGCTGATGAGCCACCAAGGAATAGTCCCTCATGTTGCATCAAATCAAAAATAATTGGTAAGGCCTCTTCATCGCTAATCTGGTAGGCACGATCAACAATGATGCCATCAAGATTGGCTGTGATACGACCCTGACCAATACCCTCTGAGATAGAACCGCCATCTGCTTTCAGGCTGCCATGTTGATAATGATGATAGAGGGCAGAGCCATAAGGGTCTGCCAAGCCGATTTGAATGTCTGGATTTTGGCTCTTAAGATAGAGGGACAAGCCCCCGAGCGTGCCGCCTGAGCCGACGGCACAGATGAAACCGTCAATCTGACCACCAAGCTGTTGCCAAATCTCAGGTCCCGTGCCGTCAATATGCCCTTGTCTATTGGCTGTATTGTCAAACTGATTAGCCCAGATCACACCGCCGCCAAGCTCTTCGCGCAATTCATTGGCAAGGCGCTCTGAATAGCGGACATAATTATTAGGGTCTTTGTAAGGCACAGC
>WTJA01000087.1:5382-13173 GCA_011524995.1 Alphaproteobacteria bacterium
GTAGCCTCCCTTTATACTAAATCAGATAATTTTATGTCAAATTTTCAATCTCTTATTTGACAGGCCCCTGATGGTTGTGGCTTGTTTCATAGACTGCTTATTTTAGGACTATGACATGTTAACTCTAACCCTTGTGCGTCATGCCAAAGCTGAAGCACTTGCTGATAAAGACTGTAATCGCACATTGGCTGATAAGGGACGCCAAGATGCCCGGCATCTGGGAGGATTATTTCCCAAAGCGATTAAGCAACCAGATATCATTTTGGTGTCTGATGCGCGCCGTACCACGCAAACCCATGAGTTGATGGTAGAGAATGGGTTATCATGCGCAGAGGTGCTTTTTGATAATGCGCTCTATCACGCAGGGGCAGATGCTATTTTAACCTTATTACAGGCGCGGCATGAACAACATATCATGATTATTGGTCATAATCCTGCGATGGCTATTTTGTTAAATCGGCTCGTGCCTGAAGAACAGGTGCAGCCCTCAATGATGCATTTCCCAACAGGCTCGCTGGCGCAAATAAATTTCGCATGCCAGAATTTTGCAGATATCGCCTTTGATGGCTCAGGGAAACTCGTTTCTTTTTTACGCGGTAGCGATATATAAGTAAGTTATAATTTACAATCTAAGAAGATTGTATTGAGGTGAGGAACATAACGGATGAAACATTCTAAGATTATTGCTGCTGAGATGGGCTGGGATAAAGCTAATCTGCCGCGTGCCTTTTTTGACAGTGCTGCTATTCATGCCGCAAAGCCATTCCTATTTGATAAAATAAATGGTGAGTGGGTTGGCCAAAGCTGGCAGGAAATCGAAGAGAAGGTGCGGCGTGTGGCATCTGCGCTCTTGGCATTTGGCGTGAAGCCAGGGGACCGTGTTGTTATTGCTTCTGAAAATCGGTCTGAATGGGCGGTTTGTGATCTCGCTGTGATGTCGCTAGGTGCTATCGTTGTGCCAGCCTACACCACCAACACCGAAGATGATCACAAATATATTCTAGAGCATTCTGGCGCTGTCTGTGCGTTTGTATCAGGGGGCATGGTCGGATCACGCCTCACGCTTGCCGCCCAGCAACTCGCAAATGTTGCCCATGTTGTCGCCTTTAATGATGAGTTCAATGCTGAAACCTCATCAGGCACAGCAATCCATCATTTTTCTGCGTTGCTTGCCAATCATGAGCCATGCGCTGACCTTGATACGCATATTAACAAACAAAAAGCGGACGATACCTGTTGTTTCATCTACACCTCTGGCACGGGCGGTCGTCCCAAAGGGGTTATGTTAACGCATCGTTCTATTCAATCAAACATTGATGCCGCGGCTGAGCTATTACATGAGGGCGATGCCAAGGAAAATGCCGTCTTTTTATCATTGCTTCCGTTGTCACACTCTTATGAACACACAGCAGGGATGCACCTTCCTTTCCAAATGGGAAGCCAGGTTTGGTATTGCGAAAGCGCTGATCAAATCGCGCTCAATCTGCAAGAGGTCAAGCCCACATTGATGACAGCTGTGCCGCGTTTATATGAGGTGCTTCATGATCGCATCACGAGAGGCGTGAAAGCCAAAGGTGGGCTGAGTGAAAAGTTGTTCTTTAAAGCGGCCGATTTGGGCGCAAAGCGTGCACAAGGTCACTCATTGGGGCCTATTGATAGCTTGCTTGATGAATTGCTTGATAAGCTTGTCCGCAAGAAAGTGCGTGAACGTCTTGGTGGCCGCCTGCAATATTTCGTGTCTGGCGGTGCCGCACTGAACCCTGAGATCGGATTTTTCTTCCTCGGTCTAGGGATTAATATCTTGCAAGGCTATGGCCAGACAGAAGCTAGCCCTCTTATTTCAGCAAATCGTCCAGGCAAAATCCGGATTGATACGGTTGGGCCAGCTGTTGGCGGTGTAGAGGTAAAAATCGCTGAAGATGGTGAGCTGCTTGCACGTGGTGATTGTGTGATGAAAGGCTATTGGAAAGATGAGGCAGCAACAGCACGCACCATCATTGATGGCTGGTTGCACACGGGTGACATCGCTGAAATATCAGAGGATGGGTTTATTTCTATCACAGGGCGAAAGAAAGATATTATCGTCAATTCAGGCGGCGATAATATTGCGCCAAGCCGTGTTGAGGCCCTTCTTACCATCGAGCCAGAAATTGAACAGGCCATGGTTGATGGTGATAAGAGACCGTGGCTTGCCGCTGTTCTTGTGCCATCTGCAGAGGTGAAAGATGCAGCAAAAGGTGATGAGGCTGCGATTAAGGCAGCGCTTCAAACAGCTGTTGATAAAGCCAATAGCCGGTTGTCTCAAATCGAGAAGGTGCGCCGCTTCATCATTGCAGATGAGCCGTTTGGGACCGAAAATGGACAGATGACACCAACCTTGAAAGCCAAACGCCATATTATCCGTGAGGTTTATGGTGACAGGATAGATAGCCTTTATCCCAAAAAATAAAATCTAAGATAAAGAGAAGGGGCATGATTTTGCCCCTTTTCATTTGTAATCCTATTATCATTATGAGCGTATAAAGAAGGGGCTATCCCTCCTTCTTTTGTGGTTGATAAAGGCTTAGTTATGACGCTTTTTTCTCAATTTTGTCGCTTGTCTCTCGCGGCATCTCTTTTATCATCCCTTGCTCTATACCCGGCTTTTGCCCAGCGTGGTGGGGGTACAGCGGTTTTGACAGCCTTTGTCGAAGAGGAAGTGGTCGCTGATACCACCTTGATACCTGGCGCAGTGGTTGCGGCTGCCCCGTTGATTGTGTCTGCTTTGCGCGGCGGTCAAACGAATATCAGTGATGAGCTCCAAATTGGGAGCTTTATTCGCGCTGGCACAGAGATTGCGCGTCAAGATAGCCGTGATATTGACTATGATCGCTCGCTTATTGAGTTGCAGATGGCTGATGCAGAAGCGCGATTGGCTGAGCTTGATGTGACACTCGCCTTTAATCAAGACCTCCTTGCGGTCGCGCAGATGCAATTCAAATTGCTGCAGCAGAAAGAGGCGCGGGCCCAAAGCTTGCTCGCCAAGAAAGCCTTATCACAAGAAGCAGCTGAGACCGCTGCGGCTGCGACTTTGAATGCCAAGCAACAGCTTGTATCTCGTCAGCAGGCCATTGCTAATTTGCAAGCAAATCAAACCGAATTACGCCGCAATATGGCGCGTTTTGCGCTGCAAATACAACGTCTTGAAGATGCAAAGGCCGATACCATCTACACAGCGCCAGCTAATGGATTAATTCTCGCGTTACCAAGCTTCCAAACAGGCTTTGCCCGCCAAGGTGATATGCTGGCAACAATACAAACATTTCGCGGCTTTGAAATTGAGGCTGAAATCCCAGCAAGCTATCTTGGATATGTCAGAGATATGAAAACCATCTCCGCCACAAGTGCCGAAGGTGACGAGTTGTCACTAACCTTTCGCGCAGCCTTGCCACAAGAAAATCAGCGGACAGCAACGCGGCCAGTGCGATTCACGATTGATGGTGATTTACCGCGCTCGCTTGCTGCCAATGGGGCGCGCTTAGATTTGGCTATCCCTATCCGTGATGCCAGTGCCACATTGCTTGTACCACAAGATGCCATTGTGCCTGTTGCAGGTGGGCATATCGTTTTTGTCTATGATGAGGGGACAGCGGCACGCCAAATAGTACGGCTAGGCGGCGCAGTGGGTGATCGTGTGATTATTCAGTCAGGCTTGCAGCTAGGCGAAAAGGTCATCATTAAAGGAAATGAAGGGCTAACTGATGGCGCCGCTGTGAAAGAAGGGGAGCCACCAAAGCGAAACGTACCATCTGGTGGGGCAGCTGCTGAAGCCGCAGCGCCAACAGAAGCGCCATTGGAAACCGAATTAGCAGATGACGCTGTTGAATGGGCGCTTGCCTGGTCAACGCCGCGTGGTGACAGCAGTGCCGTTTTAACCCTGTCTAGCAAAGCGAATCTCTATGAGGGAGAGCCTGTCAGAGTGACTAAAGAGGGTGATAAAATCGCCTTTGATGCTGAAGTGGTGTTGCCCTTTGGTATTCTTACTTTCTCCTTTGATGGGGTGATCACTGGTGAAGAGATGGCAGGGTCAGTGACATTGAGCGGCCTGCCAAATGGCCGCACGCCGTCCTTCGACTTCACAGGAAAGGTGAAATAGCATGCTGTCGCTTATTCGTGCTGCCATTGAACGTCCTGTTGCCGTTCTAGCATTCATCCTAGGCATCATTATGTTTGGCTATGTGGCGTTGACCACAATCCCCATTCAGATGTCGCCTGATATTGAAAAACCAATTTATCAGGTCAGGGTCAGCTGGCCAGGGGCCGCGCCTGAGGATGTTGATAGGGAAATTGTCTCTCGTATCGAACAAGAATTGGCCAACCTTTCTAATTTGGATGAAATTTCATCAAGCTCATCAACAGGGTCGGCACGTGTCACGCTCACCTATGCGCTTGAAACCGATATGGATAAGGCGCTCACCGTTTTATTGTCAAAGCTTGCTGGAATCACAGGCTTGCCAGATGAAGCGCGTGCACCGCAAGTGCGGACCTCAAATTCAGATGATTCCCCAATCGCGCGTATGGCGCTTGTGCCAGCAGAGGGCGCTGATGTAGATATGGAGGGCTTGGGGGATTTTGTACGCACCCAGGTCGTTGACCCACTCAGCCGCGTAAATGGTGTAGCAGAAGTGACGTTCAATGGTGGTGGGGCCAAGCAACTTCGTATCATCCTAGATGAAGCCAAATTAGCAGCCTATCGGCTGACAACATCTGATGTGATCTCAGCCTTACGCAGCTCGACGACCCTGCAAACAGTGGGTAGCATTAATGAGGGAAAGCGGACCTATGTGGTGCGTGCGGAAGCAATCTCTTATACCCCTGAGGCAGCGCGCAATATTGTCGTGCAATCAGCAACCGCCTCAAATGGGTTATTTGTTCCGATCCTGCTGTCTGATATCGCTGATATCGAACTAGAGACACAGCGCCGGGCCTCTTATCGCCGCTTGAATGGTCAAGATGCGGTCATTGTGAATGCGCTGCGGGAACAAGGCTCCAACGTGGTGGCTACCATGGATATCATGCGGGCACGTGTCGCCGAATTAAATGAGGGCGTCTTAGCGCAGAATAATCTCAAGCTTAATATCGTATATGATGAAACAGGCTATATTGCCTCTGCGATTGATTTGGTGCAGCAAAATATTTGGGTTGGCGGGCTGCTTGCTTTGACCATTTTGCTTCTGTTTTTGCGGTCATTATTGCCTACCATTGCGATTTTTATTGCGATCCCAGTCTCTGTGATTGGCACATTTGTGGCAATTGCCGGTTTGGGGCTGTCCATTAATGTGATTTCTCTTGCTGGCCTTGCCTTTGCCGTGGGTATGGTTGTTGATGCGTCTATTGTCTCAATGGAAAATATTTACCGGCTACGTCAAAAGGGATTGGCGGCGCCTGATGCCGCCTATCATGGCGCACGTCAGGTATGGGCGCCAATTCTGGGGTCGGCGCTGACAACTGTGATTGTGTTTATTCCGGTCATTTTGCTTGATTTGCCTGTGGGCCAATTATTCCGTGATATTGGTATTGCGATTTCAGTGTCAGTTTTGATTTCGGTCTTTGTGTCAGTCACTGTGATCCCAGCCTTGTCATCCTATCTGCTGCGTGGTGATAGTCAGAAATTTAGCCGCGTGATGCCATTGCCTGGGATTGACCAAATGGCTTCCCTCTTTGCCAAAGCCATTGTCGGTTACGCAAAATTGGCGGTTCGAGCTAAAACAGTAGGCGCAGCCTTTGTGGCAATCCTTATGGCAGCCTCAATTGGTACGGCTGTGCTTCTTATGCCGAAACTGGATTATCTGCCTGATGGGAATGCGAATTTCATGTTGGCGCGTATTTTGGTTCCGCCTGGCTATTCCATCCAGGAAACCAAGCGTATTTCAGAAAAGATGGAAGAGGCGGCGCGCCCTCTCTGGGAGCGTGAAGAACTAGAAGGCAAACAGCCTAAAATTGATAAGTTTTTCTTTGTCGCCTTTGGTGGCGGTGGGTTTGCTGGCATGACAGCAGCCGATCCGAACCGTGTCACAGAGTTGCGGTCTGTTATGATGCGTCCTGTGTTTTCTGAGCCTGGCGCGCGGGCTTTTGCGTTCCAAGCCTCTCTATTTGGCCGTTCTGTTGGGGGCTCGCGCTCTATTGCGCTTGATCTGACAGGGCCAAACCTTGAGAATTTGGTGCCCGTAGCCTCACAACTTACAGATCTGCTTGATGTCTCATTCCCCTCTGATGCGGGTAATCAGGTGCGTATCTTACCATCGCTTGATTCTGGAACGCCGCAAATTCAAATCACGCCGTATCCAGATGTCCTCGCGCGTATTGGGATGAGTGCAGCAGAATTTGCCTCTGCCATAGATGTCTTTAATGATGGCACAAACATCACCGAAGTCCCTTTGAATGGGGAATTAGTTGATCTTGTTCTGTTGGGACGTCAGGCTGGTGATTTGTCTTTAGCCGATCTGAACGCCTTGCCGATAGTAACACGCTCAGGCGATGTGTTGCGCGCTGACCAAATTGCCAAGATTGAAATCATTAGCGCCGCGCAATCAATCCGTCGCTTAGGCGGGAAACAAGCGCTCACAGTCAGGCTGCGTCCGGTTGAGGATATCGCGCTTGAAGATGCGATAGCGACAATTGAAACAGAAATCCTGCCTCAATTGACAGAGGCCGCACAAGCGAACCGTGTGACTGTGGCCGTAAGTGGCGCCGCATCTGCCTTAGAAGAAACATGGACAGCGATGCAGGCCAATGTAGCTACTGCCATTGGTGTTATATTCTTGTTGCTCGTGATTTTATTGCGCAGTTTCCTTCTGCCTTTCATCATTATCGCAGCGGTTCCTGTTGCCGCAGCTGGCGGGATTTTGGGTCTGACAGTGATGAATTTATTCCTGCGTCAAAGCTTGGATATGTTGACCATGCTAGGCTTTGTGATTTTGACAGGGATTGTGGTTAATAATGCCATTTTGATGGTGGAGCAAACGGTACTCGAAGTGCGCGAAGGTGGTCGCACTGTGGAAGAAGCGATTATTGAAGCCACGCGTAACCGTATCCGTCCCATTTTCATGTCAACTTTGACATCATTATTTGGATTAGTGCCGCTCGTCATTTTCCCAGGCGCCGGCTCGGAGCTCTATCGCGGTATTGGTACCGTTGTTTTTGGCGGGTTGGCATTATCAACCATTGCTACACTCTTTATCGTGCCGCCGCTGCTATCACTATTCCGGCGGTCTGTTGCCGCGACAGCACAGCATCAGAGCATCTCAAAACTCTCAGACGATAGCGCTTAATAATTCATGTATGCCCTTCTATCAGAAATGATAGGGGGGCTAGACGCCTGCGATGAAAAAGACCCAGTGGATATAGGTTGTGATGCTGAAGGATAAGGCAGCTATCACATAAATAATGACTGCCAAACCCCTCATCCGATATGACAGGGGCATAGCCCGCCGGCTCAGCCATTTATGGAAAGCGAAAGCTGACCAAATGACAGCTATAAGAATAATGGGCCCTGCGATGAGTGTGGCGATTTGCATCCTTAGCGGTCTTGTGTCGGAGCAATGCGTACATTGTGATTGCGCAGCACCACAAGCCATAATATCCACAAGCTGAGCAGCAGGGTGAGGGGAAGCGTGTCAGATGTTGATGTCTCTTGCGATTGCAAGAATGCCGTACCGCATCCCATACACATCTTATTGCCTCATATATGTGTTTGAAAAAGTGGCTCCCCGGGACGGATTCGAACCGCCGGCCAAGCGATTAACAGTCGCT
>WTJA01000057.1 GCA_011524995.1 Alphaproteobacteria bacterium
AGCTTGTGCGCCAGCTTGCGCAGTGCATCATATTCTTCAACGGTCACATCGTAGTTTTTGTTCGTCGCGCTTGGGTTTAAGATTGCCTGCACCGTATCCACAATGATGCACTTGGCACCTGTGGCGCGTGCCACTTTTTCAATATGCTGCAGCGCTTCAGAACCGCGTGGTAACGGGCGCTGGGACGACATCACTGCATGGTATGTTAAATGATGCACGCCATCTGGGAATACAGCTGCAACGCGAGACTTGAGGCGGCGCTCATTGTCCTCAGCAGCAAGGTAGTGAACAGATACCCCATTTGTATCCATGTGTTTGGCAAAGTTTAAGGCTAACCAAGACTTCCCAGTTTTAGGCAAGGCTGCGAGGAGGCTCAAACCTTCCGAAGGTATTATGTCCGGATAACAAAATTTAAGTTCCCCGAACTCCATGTCCATCAGTGCACTTGCTGGCTTTATCCCAAACTGTTCGAGATATGCTTGATCTGGTGACTTCTGCGATGCGCGATCGCACTCAACCAGCTCTAAGAACGCGTCAATGTTATCGCCCTGCAAATCCATCCAATCAGAAAAATCACCCTTTACAGGCAAAATTGGCAGGTGCGACGTCATGATAAATGCCTCGATGCCGTCTGCTAACAAGCAACCAAGCACTTTGTCGGCATGGTCCAGACCTGCCGTGTCATTATCAGGAACGATGCAGACTTTGCGGTTCGTTAGATATTTATTTAACTCAGGCTTCCAATTGCCTGCGCCCCCAACATTGCATGTTGCCAACAAGCCATAAGCGAAAGCACGATCAACGTCTTTTTCGCCTTCAAAGATGAACACTAAACGATCAGAATGATCCGAATGTAATTCTTCAAGTTGGTAAGGAATGTTCGGCAGTCCCTTCACAGTTGGCTTCCAATCACCATCAAAGCAACCATGCTGACGCCAGCGTCCATCTTGGTACTTAGTCGCTTTGCGAATAGGTTCACCTTGTTCATTGCGGTAAATGTGCGAACGAAGCACAGCCTGCGCTGTTGGAGCGCTATCGGTATTCGCAATAAGTCCATTTTCAGACAAAAACTTTGCTGCGCTTTTTTTGTCCTGCGCGCTACCCTGATGAACAACAAGATCGAGGATGCCGCCTCCTACCATTTGTTCATGATCGAACCAGACATTGTTCTTTAAATCGACCGATAATGAACCGCGTTTTCCAAAGCGTAGTTCATATTGAGATGTTTTGGATGGTTGCATGTTGAGTAGGTCAACCACCTGTTTAATATCGCATAAATTTTGCATTTTACTGCTCCTTTTATTGCGACACGACTTCTCTTGGGGTATACTGAAAATGCTAATTAACTGTTGCCCAAGGACGCCGCGCCTTGGGTTTATTTTTTTGCTATCTGGCGAACGTGGTCGGGCAATGCATGCAGCACGGCCTCTGCGTTTGCGTCTGACAGCAAGCCTCGCTTCCCACACGCTTCGATTAAGCTGTAACGCGAAGTCAGGTACTGCTCGGCGCGCCAGTGGCCTGAGCGGGAGCATTCTTTCTTCTGAATGACCCATTGCAAACCTTGCAGACATAGGATGACGCGGTAACGGGCGGTTAGTTGAACAACGACGTAAGCATAGTCATCGTCGCGCTCGCGGTGTGATGGGGTCTGTACATTAGCTACCCCCATAGATGGGCTATCGGGCGGGGGGGTATTGCGCGGATTAGTCATCGGACTGCTCCTGCAGCTCTTCAATCAAGCTATCGATCACTTCTTCTGACCAATAGTTATTGCGACCTATTTTTATTGGTTCAGGTAAGCGTCCAAGTTTGATGTCTTCGTAACAAGCACTTCTCGAACGATCACCAAGTTTCGCCCGTAAGGCTTTAAATGAAAGAAGGGCTGCCATCTTTTGCACTCCAAAATGTTTCGGTGTGCTTAGTTATGTTTACGTGTTTGCCTCGCGCCAAATGACCAGTTTATTAAAACGTGTCGCTGGGTAGCTTTGGAAATTTCTTGAGAGTTCGGAAGTAGCGCCGCGCCAAGTTTTCATACGTATATTCATTTGATTGGTCGAACTGGCATAACACGTCCAGAACTACATCAATCCCACATTTGTATCCCTCGTGGTCCTTTTTTTCACCCTTTGTCGGCTTGATACCTTCATCTTCCAACTCTAATAGAGCCACGCGCAGTCGCCAATTGAACTCCTCGTCGGTCTTTGTACCCGTTTTCTGTTTGGGCCGCATTTCTGGGTTGGCCAAATATTCCGCTAAGAACTTTTGCGCTGGGATGGGAATTTCTAAATTGTTTTGAAGTGCGTGGATCATTCCTTGATGGAATAGTTCGAATGCTTTCGGATCAGTTCTGGCGCCGTTTAATAATGGAAGCGGGTCAGCTTCCGTAAGCATTTTGTAACCAACCTCATCTCTGCTTCCAAAGACAAGTTCTGATCCAATTTCCCAAACATGAATAAGCGGTTCATTGTTGAAATATTCCGCAAATAGCTTGTGTACGCGCTCTTTACCCATTGGCAAAATCGATGACATTTGCTGTTTCCACTCCACACACGTGTTGCGCCCAGCGTTCCATTAATATTGCGCGCTCTTGGAAGTGATCGGTTCGGCGGTATGCTCTAGTCACTTTGCTTCCAACTTTGTGTGCGAGCACAGTTTCTGCGACTTCTTCACTGGCATTTGTACATTCAGCCAGCCAAGTCCGAAGACTTGATCTGAAGCCATGAGGGCGTTCAGCCATTCCACGTCTTTCCATTAGCCGCGACATTGAAGCATCAGATATTACCCCGCGCCGCACTCCAGCAAAAAGGTATCCATTACGTTCAAACTGCTTAGCTATTGCGATAACTTCTTGCGCTTCTGATGAGAGTGGCACGCGGAACTCTGAAACTTGATGCAGTTGTCCTTTCATATTTTTTGCAGGGACAATCCAAATTTTCCCATCGAATTGATCAACATGCGCATAACGGACGGCGTAACTACGCACGCCTGTGAGGATCAGCAGTTTGAGCGCTAGGTGCACCGTCGTTTGCTCGGCAAGAGTTTCATAAAATGCGGGAACTTCAGACCAGTTGAGAGCGGATGTATTCTGTGTGTGCTTACGCTGCTTTCCAAGAAGCGCCTTCGCTTTTGCAATTGCATTCAGATCAACATCTAACCCAGCCGCGGCTGCATAGGTAAAAACAATATTTAGCCGATTGATCGCCTTTTTTGCTGTTTCAGCTTTCGTTTCCCAGATAGGCTTCAAAGTCTGGGCAATATCCTGCTGCGTAATGTCTTCAACACTCAAATTGCCTAACTTTGGAAGAACATGCAGGTGAAGCGGACTGAACCAACGCGCGTTAATCCCATCGTTTTTTAGTTCCGCCTTTTTCGCTGCAAATGCGGCTTCCGCAATCTCAGCAAGATTGCTTCTTGGGCGCAGCGCCTCACGACGTTGCTGTGAGCGCGTCTTTATTGGGTCAATCCCCTGCCTAGCCATTTTCCTATAGTCAGTGGCTAGCTCACGGGCCTCTTTTAGAGAGACATCAGGAAATCCGCCCAAGCCCATTTCTCGACGCTTTCCTCCAAGGGAAACCCGCAACATCCACTGAGCGCCACCGTCAGCCCTTTTGATGAACCATAGACCAGCCCCGTCAATATGCTTGCCGGTGGGGGCACTTTTT
>WTJA01000113.1 GCA_011524995.1 Alphaproteobacteria bacterium
GGTTAGGCAAGCGTCCACATGTTCGTGGTGTTGTCATGAACCCGATTGATCACCCACATGGTGGTGGTGAAGGTCGTACATCAGGTGGTCGCCATCCAGTGACTCCTTGGGGTAAGCCAACTAAGGGCAAGCGTACGCGCAATAACAAGAAGACGGACCGTATGATTGTTCGTCGTCGTAAGTCATAAAGAAGGGGCTATAGTAAATGGCACGTTCTGTTTGGAAAGGCCCATTTGTCGATGGGTATCTGTTGAAGAAGGCAGAGAAGGCAGCCGCCTCTGGCCGTAATGATGTGATTAAGATTTGGTCACGTCGTTCAACAATCCTTCCTCAATTTGTAGGGCTGACTTTCGGCGTCTACAATGGTCAAAAATTTATTCCTGTGAATGTAAGCGAGGAAATGGTTGGGCATAAGTTTGGTGAATTTGCACCAACACGCACCTACTATGGTCACGCTGCAGACAAGAAATCAAAGCGTTAGGAGTGAGTGATGGGTAAAAGTGCAAAGCCACGCGCACTAGCTGATAATGAAGCAAAGGCGGTTCTTCGTAACTTACGTGTCAGCCCACAAAAGCTGAACCTTGTTGCGGCAATGATCCGCGGTATGGATGCTTCAAAAGCTGTTGCCGCGTTAACATTCTCACGTCGTCGTATTTCAAACGATGTTCAAAAAGTGCTTGAATCAGCGATTGCAAATGCTGAGAACAACCACTCATTGGATGTTGACCGTCTCTATGTGAAAGAGGCTTATGTCGGTAAGGGTCTTGTGATGAAGCGTTTCCGCGCGAGAGCCAGAGGCCGTGGTGCGAAAATCTTAAAGCCGTTTTCACATTTGACAATTATTGTTGCTGAAAAAGGGGAGCAGGCCTAATGGGACAGAAAGTTAAACCAATCGGTCTGCGTGTCGGTATCAACCGTACATGGGATTCTCGTTGGTACGCAGATCGCAACTATGGTGATTTGCTACATAAAGATATCGAACTCCGTACTTACTTGATGGATTTGCTTAAGCCAGCCGGCATCAGCCGCGTTGTGATTGAGCGTCCAGCTGGTCGCGCCCGCATTACAATTTATGCTGGTCGCCCTGGTCTTATCATCGGTAAGAAGGGTCAGGATATTGAAAAGCTACGCGCCGAATTAACAAAGCGTGTTGGTTCAGAAGTGAGCTTGAATATCGTTGAAATTCGCAAGCCTGAGATTGATGCCAAGCTTATCGGTGAAAACATCGCACAGCAGCTTGAGCGTCGTGTTGGTTTCCGTCGTGCCATGAAGCGTGCGGTTCAGTCAGCAATGCGTCTTGGCGCCGAAGGTGTTCGTATTAACTGTGCGGGTCGCCTAGGTGGTGCAGAGATTGCACGTACTGAATGGTATCGTGAAGGCCGCGTGCCACTTCACACATTGCGTGCTGAAGTTGATTACGCAGAATCAACGGCTCATACAACATATGGTGCAATTGGGATTAAGGTCTGGGTCTTCAAAGGTGAAGTCATGGCTCATGATCCAATGGCACAAGATAAGCGCATGAATGAACAGCCAGCAAATGCCGGCCGTCCAGGCGCTGATCGCTAAGAAGGAGACATTAGAATGCTGTCGCCAAAACGTACGAAATTCCGGAAAGCCCATAAGGGCCGGATTCACGGCAATGCTAAAGGGGGCACACAGCTCAACTTTGGCGCCTATGGTCTAAAGGCCACATCACCTGAGCGTATTACAGCGCGCCAAATCGAAGCAGCTAGACGTGCGATTACACGTCATTTGCGTCGTGCCGGTCGTGTCTGGATCCGTGTATTCCCTGATGTGCCTGTATCATCAAAGCCTGCGGAAGTCCGGATGGGTAAAGGTAAGGGTTCACCAGAATTTTGGGTAGCACGCGTGGCTCCTGGTCGTATCCTTTTTGAGATTGATGGTGTGTCATGGGATTTGGCTTCTGAAGCTTTGAAACTAGCTTCTGCGAAACTTCCAATCGATACGAAAATTGTACGCCGCCTCGGCGACGTTGACTAAGGGTGAGGATTTAAAATGGCAAAATTAGCAGAAAATCTCCGCGCTAGCACAGTTGACGAGCTCAAGGGCAAGATTGTGGAACTTAAGAAAGAACAGTTTAACCTGCGCTTTCAGGTTGCCAATGGCTCGCTGGAAAACACAGCGCGCATGCGTACAGTCCGTCGTGAAATTGCACGGATTAAGACTGTGCTCGGTGAAAAGTTAGCATCAGCTGACGCCTAGAGTGGTGTGAAGGAAACAGACAATGCCAAAGCGTATTATGCAAGGAACAGTTGTAAGCGATAAGGCTGATCAGACAGTCGTCGTCCGCGTCGAGCGCCGTATCATGCACCCCGTTTACAAGAAGTTCATCACAAAGAGCAAAAAATTCAGCGCTCATGATGCCGAAAACAGATTCAAGACTGGCGACCAAGTTCGCATTCAAGAATGTGTGCCTGTATCAAAGACAAAGAATTTTGAAGTTCTCTACGAAGATTCAAAGTAAGGGATAAGGGGACACGTCATGATTCAAATGCAGTCTAACCTTGAAGTAGCTGATAACTCAGGCGCTCGCCGTGTTCAGTGTATCAAGGTATTAGGTGGCTCAGGTCGCATGATCGCCGGTGTTGGCGATGTGATTGTGGTCTCTGTCAAGGAAGCTATTCCACGTGGTAAGGTGAAGAAGGGTGATGTGTATCGTGCAGTTATCGTGCGTACAGCCTCAGAAGTTCGCCGCCCAGATGGTCAGGTTATCCGTTTCGACAAGAATGCTGCGGTTCTTTTGAACAAGTCAAATGAGCCAATCGGCACACGTATTTTTGGCCCAGTGACACGTGAATTGCGTTCGCGCAACTTCATGAAGATTATTTCACTGGCACCGGAGGTGTTATAATGGCCCAGTTTAAAATTAAAAAGGGCGACCAAGTGATTGTGACAACTGGTCGTGACCGTGGCAAAAAAGGTGAGGTACTAGAAGTACTACGCGAAGATAATCGTGTCCGTGTTCAGGGCGTGAATATCGTAAAGCGTCATCGTCGTCCAACACAGGCAAATGCCGGTGGTATTGAGGCGTTTGAAGCACCAATTGCTATTTCAAATGTCGCACATATCGATCCTGAATCAGGTGCTGCTACACGCGTATCTATCGTTGAACAAGACGGTAAGAAAGTACGTGTCGCAAAGGCATCTGGTAAGGTCATTAGCTAACTAAAGCAGGAAGGCTGAGATGAAAACGCGTCTTGAAGAACATTATCTGACGGCTGTTCGCCCGGCTCTGATGGAACATTTCGGATTCAATAACATGATGGAAGTTCCGCGCATCGAGAAAGTCGTCGTCAATATGGGTGTAGGGTCAGCTGTGCGTGACTCTAAGAAAATCGAAGCAGCAGTCGGTGACATGACTGCCATCACAGGTCAGAAGCCAGTGGTGACAAGAGCCAAAAAGGCAAATGCATCATTTAAGTTGCGTGCTGGCATGGCGATTGGTTGTAAAGTGACGTTGCGCGGTGACCGCATGTATGAATTCCTTGACCGCTTGGTCAATGTGGCATTGCCACGTGTACGTGACTTCCGCGGCCTCAATGGCAACAGCTTTGATGGTAACGGTAACTATTCAATGGGTCTGAAAGAACAGATCGTATTCCCAGAAATCGAATATGACAAAGTCGATGAGATGCG
>WTJA01000059.1:0-2816 GCA_011524995.1 Alphaproteobacteria bacterium
CCCTGCGTCGGCGCTGGCCAGCCATTCAGTGACCAGAATTTTGGCATTTTCTCGAGGGAATGAAGCCCCTTATCCTCTGGCGCTAAACTTGTGGTTACAGATTTTGGCAAGGCACCAAATCCAAAACCACCGATATTAGCTATCCCTGCGAGGCGTGCGGCCCGCGCATAAAAAGCCGAATGATGTAAAATCAATGCCGCTGAGGCGCCCGTTGCCCGAAAATCCGATGCTAGGCGCCAGAGACCAAACAGCCCATCATGGCGTCCTTTTTTGCCGCGCAATTTCCGATGAATAGGTAAGATTTGGGCAGGCGATAAGCTATCATGAAACAAGATATGAGGCTGTGATGCGGGTTTGGTGGCAAGAATAACGTCATATTCTTCAATGAGCTGATCAAGCCATGGCTTATGCCAGATCATATCACCGATCCCCACAAGCGGCTGAATGACTAATAATCTCTTATCTTTCTCAAATTGCACGATATATTGGCCCATCCTCAGGGCTAGCCATTGCATTATATTCTTGTTTCGTTAAAACAGCCCCAGCTTTAGCATTTGCCAGCCGGAAAACAAAGCATTATCACTCAAAGAGTGGCTTTGATAGTGCCGCCTATCTGAGGCGCGATATCAAGCAAGACTGCGGATAGGGACACCTTTAAAATCATGGCAAAAGGAAAGACATGGATAAAACAAGCGATTCATCACCCTATAGGGTCCTGGATCTTAGCTTGTCTCCTTTGGGCCTTTTGCAGACTGATTTGGATGACCGTGCGGGTCAAGCATCACAACCCGCCAGCTTTGCTTCGCAAGCAAACACCACCCTCTCCTGTGATCCTCGTACAATGGCATGAATTTATTCCGGCTATTTTAATGTTGGCGCCGCCACGCATCTCTGTCCTCAATTCAAGCCATGGTGATGCCCGTATCTTGGGTAAAGCCGCACGGCTCGTTGGTGCGAAACCCATTTGGGGGTCTTCAAATCGGTCACCTCTTGCCGCGTTGCGTCACCTAAAAGAAGAGATTGAGACGGGTCGACATGTGCTTATCACCCCGGATGGGCCGCGCGGACCAGCGCGTCAGATGGCATTAGGCCCGGTGGCACTGGCACAGCTGACAGGCGCGCCCATCATGCTATTTGCTGCTCATTGCACCTCTGCTTGGCGCTTGCGCTCCTGGGATAAGACACAAATTCCAAAACCATTTTCAACAGTGACCCTCTATTGGAGTGAGCCGATGAAGATGGCGCGCACCAAAGATAAAGACCAACAAACACAAATGCAGACAGACCTCGAAGCCGCGCTGAATGAGCTAAGCGCCCGCGCTGACAGAGGGGATGCAGCGTGATGAGCCTGTCTGCCCTCACCTACCGCACCCTCATGACAGGGGCCATGGCCTTTCTCCCGCGCTACCTCAAGGCGCGCGCAAAGCAAGGCAAAGAAGATGCCACACGCTTAGATGAAAGATACGGCCTTTCGCTGCCTACCTTACCGGCAGATAAAGATATCATTTGGCTGCATGCGGTCTCTGTCGGTGAAGCCAATGCCGCCTTGGCACTCGCGCATGCTTTTGCCAAATGTGACGATACGCTTCATATGGTTATCACGACTAACACAGTGACAGCGGCACAGCTGATTGCTGATGCGATATCCGATCAGCCTATCACCCATATCTATACCCCCTTTGATGCACCGCGCATTGTGAAGCGGTTTTTTGACCATTTAAACCCTATCTTTGGCGTCATTTTAGAATCTGATTTTTGGCCCTGCCTGATTATGGAGGCGCATAGCAGACAGATCCCGCTCTATCTTGCTTCGGCACAAATGTCTGAGGGGTCGGCCAAACATTGGCACACAATGCGGGGCTTTGCTGCCCAGATCTTCCCGCCCTTTCGCCATGGCTTCATGACAGATGAAAGACAGAAATCGCGGTTTCAGTCTCTTGGCCTGACCTCACTCTCCGTGACAGGCACCTTAAAATTGCCCGCCTCATCGCCGCGCAAAACAAAGGCAGATAGCGCCGTCTTAAAAGCGCTAGAGGCCGCCGCCAATGGCCGTCCGATTTTATTAGCTGCCTCAACGCATGAAGGTGAAGAACAGCTTGCAATATCGCTAGCGCAACGCCTCGCCATTGCGGGCATACCTCATTTCCTTATCCTAGCGCCGCGCCATCCTGAACGCGGGGCGGCTTTGTCATCACGCTATCCTGAGATGAAGCGCATTAGCCAAGGCGCGCTCCCAACACAAACAGATGATGCCTTTATCATTGACCAGCTTGGCATGATGGGGCGGCTCTATCAGCTTTGTGATATCGCCTTCCTGGGCGCCAGCTTTTCTGGAAAAGGCGGCCATAACCCGTTGGAAGGGGCGGCCAATGGCGCCCTCATGATTTGCGGACCATCACAATTCTCCAACCAATTTGAATTTGACCAGCTCGCTGAATTAGGCTGCTGCCTCACTATCTCAGATGTTCAGGAAATGGTTGGCGTTATCACAGATTTATACGCTGATGAAGCCTTATGTGAGGCGCGCCGCAAGGCTGGCATCGCCTATGCCCGCAAGGCGCAAAAGCGACCAAATGAGGTTGCCCGCCAAATCCTGTCCTGGCACGAAGGAGAGGCATGATGAGGGCCCCACATTTCTGGCAGAAACCTGGCCTGCTAGCTTCGATCCTGTGGCCATTTACCCTCCTCTATCGCGGCATGAGCGCTCTGCGTACCCTCATCACAACCCCGTACCACGCCGCTCTTCCGGTTATTTGCATCGGCAATATCACCTCAGGTGGTACCGGCAAAACACCCGTGACCCGTTATCTGGCAGA
>WTJA01000059.1:2916-15487 GCA_011524995.1 Alphaproteobacteria bacterium
GGCGCTGTGGGTGTGCAGAATAACTACCACCTACCGAGTGGGCCGCTACGCACATCATTAAAAGCGGGCAAAAGAATAGCTGATTTTGCTTTAATCAATGGTGCGGATAAGACGTCTTTGATGCCGCGCCTTGCCCCTTTGCCAGTGGCGACTTTTACCCTTCAGCCAGATGACGATCATATAGCGCGCCTCAAAGAGAGGCCTGTGATCGCTTTTGCTGGCATTGGCAGGCCGCAACGTTTTTTTGATATGTTGCGTGATAAGGGGCTCGATGTGAAAGCCGCTTCTAGCTTTGCTGATCATCATCGCTATCAAGAGACAGAATTAGAGCAGCTTGCCTCACAAGCCGCAGAGACGAAGGCGCGCTGTCTTACCACAGAAAAAGATTGGGTAAGACTTCCCAAGGACTGGCAAAACAGCGTAGACTATTGTCCAGTTTCCTTGCAGATAGACGCCGCTGATGAGGCGCAGCTGCTGTCTCACATCACCAAAGCTATGGCTAAGCATGTCGCATTATAATCGCCCCTTATTATATCGGAAATTCATCGAATTTGTCATTTGGCCGATTGAAGCTGTTTTTGCGGCTATACTTGTGGGACTGATGCGCTGCCTACCTATCACGTTTAGCTCTGATTTGTTTGGCTGGCTGGCGGCAAAAATAGGGCCAAAGACAAAATATCATAAACGCAGCCTGGCCCATATCCGCTATGCTATGCCGCATCTCACTCCCGCTGAGCAAGAGGCTGAGATCCATAAAATGTGGAACCATTTAGGCCGCGTTGCAGGGGAATTTGTTCATCTACACAAGATGGGGAATGATCGCTATCTCACATTTCATGGGCTTGAACATTTAGAAGCTGCCACAGATGGCGGTCTCATCCTTAGCGGGCATATCGGCAATTGGGAACTCTCTGTGATGACCTCAAAAATGTTGGGGCATCATTATGGCCTGATATACCGGCCGCTCAATAACCCGCTTGCCAATTGGGTGCTTGATATGCGGCATTTGCGTGGCAACCCTGATTGTTATGCCAAAGGGCAGGATGCCGCGCGCGGGATGCTCACCACCTTACGCAAAAAGGGCTTTATCTATCTCTTTGTCGATCAGAAATATCGCCAAGGGCTGATGTCACCCTTCCTTGGCAAACCAGCTATGACCCCTATCGGTCATATCAAATTAGCGATGAAACAGGATGTGCCGCTGTTCTTTATGCGCGTCATCCGCCGCGAAGGCCCGCATTATGATGTGTATATTGAGCCGCCCTTCCGCCTCTATCACAAAGGACCGATCACAGATGAGGCTGTCGCAGAGGCCGCACTGATGATTAATGATAAATTAAGCAGCTGGATTACCGAGACGCCGTCCCAATGGTTATGGCCACATCGCAGATGGGGCAAGGATATCTAATCTAGCCAAACAAATCTGATTGTCTGGTGGCAGGCTTTGCTTCTTTTTTCGCCTTGCTGTCTTTCGGCTTTTTGGGTGGCTCGCCTGTCCCACCTAGAATCTGGGCCTCTGTCTGCCCATCTACCAATCGCAATGAAACCTGTGTACCGGCTGACAGCGACGCGATGCTTCGTACCGCCTTGCCGTCCTTATCGCGGATAAGGGCAAAGCCACGCGCTAACACTTTGGTAAAGCTGCTCGCTTCCAGAAGGCGGCTCGCGGTGGCAAGACGGGCGGTTTGCGCCTCAAGGCGGGCGCTTGCGGCCGATTGCAGACGGTTGCTAGCAACCTCAAAGCGCCCTGCCATCTTAGCTAATTGTTGCGCAGGCGGGATTAAGCGTCCGGCCATCTGGCTCAAAGCGGCTTCTTGGCGCAGTAACTTTGCCTCTGTCAGGCGCACAAGGCGGTTATGCGCATAATCAAGTGCTTGGCCTTGCGCATTTAATTTTTCAACAGGATGAAGCAGACCCCTCTCAGCGGTTCGCAGCAAATTTGCCGCTTGCTCAAGCCGCCTCTCAACAGCGCTTGATTGACGCATACCCCATTCGGTCAATTTCGCCTGAAGCTCTGATTTAACTGGCGTTGCCATCTCTGCCGCTGCCGTTGGGGTTGGCGCCCGTCTATCAGCGACAAAGTCAAGCAAGGTGGTGTCTGTCTCATGGCCAATAGAGGAAATAAGCGGGATCTGAGAGCGGGCGGCCGCACGAACCACCTCTTCTTCGTTGAATGCCATCAAATCTTCTAGCGACCCGCCGCCACGCGCGACAATCAACAAATCAGGTCGTGCCACGCCATCTTGCCCTGAAAGTGCGTTAAAACCATCAATGGCAGCTGCCACCTGTCCGGCGGCGCCTTGGCCTTGGACAAGCACAGGCCATACCAGCACATGACAGCCAAATCGCTCGCGCAAGCGATGCAGAATATCTTGGATAACCGCACCGGTGGGGCTGGTCACAATCCCAATAACTTTCGGAAATGTCGGAAGTGGCTGTTTGCGTTCAACGGCAAATAGGCCTTCTTTCTCAAGCGTACGGCGGCGCTCTTCCAATAATTTTAAGAGCGCCCCTTCCCCTGCAATTTCAAGAGACCTGACATTTAGCTGATATTTCGACTGGCCAGAAAAGCTTGTCACTTTGCCAGTGGCAATCACTTCGAGCCCTTCTTCGGGGCGAACATCCAGCGAGGCAGCGACACCTTTCCAAATCACAGCCCCTAAATTATGAGTGTCATCTTTTAAGGTGAAATAGACATGACCAGAGCCTGGAAAAGACGGGCGAGAAATTTCACCACGCACACGCACATAGTCAAAAGCGCCTTCTAAGGTGCGTTTAATGGCCCCTGACAGCTCTCCCACCGTGATAAAGGGGGCATTGTGATTTTCGGTTTGATCAGTCACCTGACACATCCTTCATAATTTACCATTTGGCGCAATGGCTTGTCTTTTCGCCCTTATCAGAGTAGATAGTCCTCACATGTTACAGAGCTAGCATGTATTATTCAAAAATAAAGTAAGGAAATTTCAGGCGTGAAAATTCTGGTCATCGGTGGTGGCGGACGCGAACATGCGTTAAGCCTTGCTATCTCTCAATCTCCGCTTTGTTCTGATTTACATATGGCGCCCGGCAATCCCGGCATGGTACCGCTTGGCACCTGCCACAAGGCCAACATTGAAGATACAGACGCGTTGTTTTCCTTAGCTGTGAGCCTCGCACCAGATTTAGTTGTCATCGGCCCAGAAGCACCGCTCGTCGCGGGCCTTGCTGATAGATTAGCAGACGCTGACATCGCAGCCTTTGGGCCCTCTGCCGCAGCGGCAATGCTAGAAGGCTCCAAAGATTTCGCGCGGCAAATTTGTGCTAGCAAGCAAGTTCCGCAACCTCATTTCCAAGCCTTTACCAATGCCGAAGATGCATTAGCCCACGCCAAAGACCTCAACGGATATTGCGTGATCAAGGCTGATGGTCTGGCGGCTGGCAAAGGTGTTGTGGTATGTGATGATATGGATGAAGCAGGCCCTGCCATCATCAAAATGCTAGGCGGCCAATTTGGCTCTGCCTCTGCCTCCATTCTTATCGAAGAACGCATTGAGGGCCCAGAAATTTCGGCCTTTGCCTTGATAGATGGCACAAATGCGATTTGGCTCGCCTCCGCGCAGGATCATAAACGTGCCTATGATGATGATAAAGGCCCCAATACGGGCGGCATGGGCGCTGTGTCCCCGTCGCCACTCATGACTGAAGCGCTCCGCAATCAGATTATGGATGAGGTGATTACCCCCGTTGCGGAAGCCATGGCTGAGGCAGGCACCCCCTATCATGGCGTCCTGTATGCAGGCTTGATGCTTACAACAGATGGTCCCAAAGTCATTGAGTTTAATTGCCGCTTTGGCGATCCCGAAGCAGAAGTGATATTGCCACGCATGGAAACAGACCTGCTAGCGATGATTTGCGATTTGAAAGAGGGAAAATTGCAACGGGCCTCCCTATGCGATGATGCCGCTGTGACTGTGATTATGGCGAGCAATGGCTATCCTGGCGCCTATGAAAAGGGAAGCGTGATCGCTGGCCTGGATGAGGCAGCCACCCCTGAACATGTGACGATTTATCATGCTGGCACAGCCCATGATGCTGGTGGCCGTCTTGTCGCTTCTGGCGGACGTGTCCTTGCTGTCACAGCCCTTGGCAAAGATATTGCACAGGCTAGACCCGCTGCCTATGAGGCGGTTGCGCAGGTAAAATGGGATGATGGGTTTTATCGCCGTGACATCGCAAAATCTGCCGCTGAGCGAACCTAATTAGCGACGAGCAGCAAAAAAAGACTGTAGCAAGTGACGAGATTCTGCCTCTGAGAACCCACCATAAATCTCTGGTTTATGGTGAATGGTGGCCTGATTAAAGAGATGAGGGCCATGCTCCACAGCGCCGCCTTTGGGATCTGATGCCCCAAAATAAAGCCGCGCTAACCTGCTATGCGCAATCGCCCCCGCGCACATCGCGCAAGGCTCCAAGGTGACCCATAAAGCGCAATCAGCCAGAGATTTGGAAGAGAGCTGGTTTTGCGCTTGCTGAATGGCCAAAATCTCAGCATGTGCGGTGGCATCTTGATTGGTTTCGGTGAGATTATGAGCACTTGCGATAACCTGACCCGTTGGCAAATGAATAATCACCGCACCGACAGGCACCTCACCTTTGGCAAAGGCGAGCTCGGCCTGTGCCAAGGCATCTGTCATGGGAGACGCTGCCTTTTGCTTGCTATGGTCACACATCTTTGCCTCAAAACCGCTCTTTGATTGCCAAACCACTGTCAAACAGCCTATATACTTCCCATTATGACAGATACACCAGCACAACAACAACCAAAACCCTCAACAGAGGGCGAGCGTATTGCAAAGCGTATTGCCAGAGCCGGCATCTGCTCGCGTCGTGATGCCGAGCGTCTCATTGAAGAGGGACAAGTCAGCGTGAATGGTGAAGTGATTACCTCACCTGCCCTCAATGTCACGGCAAACGATAAAATCATGGTCAAGGGCATGCGCCTTTCTGCCCCTGAAGCGCCACGCTTATGGCGTTACCATAAACCGCGCGGCCTTGTTGTGACTGCAAGAGATGATAAAGGGCGCGAGACCATCTTTGACCATTTGCCACCGCATTTGCCGCGGACTATCACAGTCGGGCGGCTGGATTTAGATTCAGAAGGCTTGTTATTGCTCACCAATGATGGTGCGCTAGCCCGTCATTTGGAATTGCCAGCAACGGGATGGTCTCGAAAATATAAGGTTCGCGTACAAGGCCGTGTAGATGAAGACAAGCTAGCTGGGCTTGAAAATGGCATTACCATCGATGGTGTCCGGTATGGTGCCATTGAAGCACGACTTGAAACACAGATGAATAGCAATGCCTGGCTTGTGATTTCTATCCGCGAAGGTAAGAACCGTGAGGTACGCCGTGTGATGGAACATTTGGGCCACCCGGTCAGCCGCCTCATTCGGCTCTCTTATGGTCCTTTCCAACTCGGTCGATTGGAAAAAGGACAGGTGGAAGAGGTGCGTCCGTCTATTTTGCGCGAACAGCTTGGCCAATCTGATTCAAAATCAGCCCAAGCCGGGACGCAGGGGCAGACAAAATCACGACCTAAAGCGAAGCGCGCACAAAGCCCATCAGCCGCCAAAGGTCCAACGCTGCGCCTTGGCAAATCACGCCATGCGGCCAAAGGAGCACAACATGCAGATCATAGCCGGAAGCAAAAGAGGCGCTAAGCTTGCGATGGTGGCTGACTTGTCTGTTCGGCCAACCGCCCATCGTACAAGAGAAAGCCTATTTAATATCCTGCAAGGCGGACGTGTGTCTGTTGATCTGCAGGACGCGGTGATCCTTGATTTATTTGCGGGATCTGGTGCCTTAGCCTGTGAAGCCTTATCACGTGGCGCAGCCCAAGCCTTTATCGTTGAAAAACATCATGATGCGATTGCCATCATTCGCCAAAATGTCCGGCGTCTCGGTTTCGAGGATAGGGTCAAATTAAGCCAAAGCGATTGCCTCAAAACAAGCCACTGGCCCCATCAAGCGGCGACTATCGTATTTTGCGACCCGCCCTATGACAAGGGATTGGCGCTCCCCGCGATTGACAATTTTGCACGGCTTGGCGCGATTGCTGAGGGGGCTTTAATTGTGATTGAAACGCGCAAATCAGAACAGCTAGCCCTACCAGCGCCTTTGATACAACTTGAACAGCGTCGTTATGGGATGGCGCTGCTTACCTTCTGTCGCTATCAGCCTTAACGGCGGCCAAACAGCTTTTCGACATCTGCCAACGATAAGGTGACATAGGTCGGCCGGCCATGATTGCATTGCCCAGAGCGGGGTGTCACTTCCATGTCACGCAGAAGCTGATTCATCTCTTGCGGATTCAGCACACGCCCTGCCCGGACAGAGCCATGGCAAGACATGGTCGCAATCACATGTTCAATTTTCTGATCAAAACTCATCATTGACCCCATTTGGGCCATTTCTTCGGCGACATCTGAAATTAATATCTTGGCGTCAACTTCCCCCAAAATAGCTGGCGTTTGTCGCACAATTACGGCGCCTTCGCCAAACCCTTCTACAACAAGGCCCGCGGCAGCGAGCAATTCAATATGGGCAAGCAAGGCTGATATCTGGTCATCCGGCAGCTCAATAATCTCTGGCAGCAGCAATATTTGTGACGGCAGATCGCCTTTGGCCATCGCCTCTTTCATCTTTTCCATCACCAATCGTTCATGGGCGGCATGCTGGTCAACAATCACAATCCCTGTATCTGTCTCAGATACAATATAGGTCTTGTGTAATTGGGCTCGCGCCGCGCCAAGGGGAAATTGGGATAAGGTGCCTTGTTCTTCAGACGGTGCAGAGGCAGGGGCTTGAGGCGGGGCTTCTGCCAACATATAGCCTGTTGGTGTGGGCGCAGCGGGAAGGCGCGCACTACTGCCACCGTGATAAGGGGCTTGCCATTGCAAAGAGGGGGGCTGATTACTGCTCGCAGGCGGATAGGATGACTGTGGCTGGTGTGGCTGTTGGCCTGTCTCAAAATGACGCAAGCTAGCCGTCCCAATCTCTGCTGTCGCCTGCATTGAGGCGTCACGCAAATGCCCCATGACAGATCCCACAAGAAGCGAGCGCACCGCTGCACTATCCTGGAAACGCACCTCTGCCTTAGCCGGATGCACATTCACATCAACCAGCGCTGGCGGCACAGTTAGCGATAATACCGCCATCGGATGACGACCACGCGGCAGCGTATCTCCATAGGCTGCCCGCAATGCCCCGATCAAAAATTTATCGCGAACGGGGCGATCATTCACAAAGAAATAGATATGAGCTGCTGTAGGGCGGTTCATCGTTGGCAAGCCAATGAGCCCCGTCAGCCCAATATCCTCTCTTTGGGCGGAGATAGGCAGTGCTTCTTGCGCGAAGGCCCGCCCCAAGATATCGCCCAGGCGCGCTGCATAGCCGGCTTCATCTGGCAATCTTGGATTATAGCGCAATAAGGTGCGCGTATCATCGGTCATCTCAAAGCCAATTGTTGGCCATGCCATAGCCAGACGTTTGACCACATCCACACAAGCGCCTGTTTCGGTGCGTATGGTTTTCATAAATTTCAAGCGGGCTGGCACATTCTTGAATAGGTTGCGCACAGTAATTTGCGTTCCCTGCGGCATTTGATGTGGCACAATATCACCCAATGCGCCATGCGTGACAGGCAATAGCCAGCCATGCTCTGCCTCTGCTTGACGCGAGGCAATTTGCAGCTCTGATACTGATCCAATTGAGGGCAAGGCCTCGCCGCGAAACCCGAATGACTCTATCGCAAAGAGATCAGCATCTGGCAGTTTGGAGGTCGCATGACGTTGAATGGCAAGTGCCATATCCTCAGGGCTCATGCCATGACCATCATCGGTGATAATGAGGCAGCCTAGCCCGCCCTCTTCCATATGGATCTTGATGAAATGCGCTTTGGCATCAATGGCGTTTTCCACCAGCTCTTTGAGCGCAGCAGCCGGCCGCTCAATCACCTCACCTGCTGCGATTTGATCCACGAGCTGAGAGGGAAGAAGGCGGATATGTGCCATAGTTTTTGCTCAAAGATGTCGTGTGAGGCTATTCAACGGTCACAGCTTCGCCAAGCACTTCGTCAATCGCTGGTGTCCCACCATCTGTTGGTAAGCGACCTTGCAAACGATTGGCGCGTAATCTTTGATCCTCTGCCATTTGGTCTAGAATTGGGCCCACATTTGGCAAGCCACCAAAGACAATATCAATCGGCAAGCGACGTTCAAAGCGAATCCCAGCTGTCTCTGCATCAACAGCTGCGCGAATATCATCTGGCACAGACGCAAAATTAAAGAGCTCATCATAGCCTTGGATATTCGCTGTGCGTGTTTCTAACAATGTCGAGGCTTGACCTTGCGCAGAAATAGATTGTGTCGTGACGACCACTTCTTCTTTCACACTATCAGCGGTGGGACGATCCCCAAAACCTGGTGGCAGAGACAAAGGCGGACGAACGACAACTTCAAATTCATCTGGTACAGATTTTTCTGTCCCAATGGCCTGTTTGAAATCGGAACAACCTGCCAATGCACATAACGCACCTAGCATTATTGTTGTTGTCATCCACTGTTTTGTCATTCCCGCTATCCCTTTTAATCTGATGCGTGAGAGAGACCGTGCCGTAGCACAGTTATAATCCATAATAGCACGCCAATAAAGATGGCTGAATCTGCTACATTAAACGCTGGATAATGCCAACTGCCAAGATGAAAATCGACAAAATCGATGACTTTGCCATAAATAATCCGGTCAATCACATTTCCAATGGCGCCGCCTGATATCAGAGCTGCTGCGATTTGCTGTCCTTTGGTAAGCGCCGCAAGCTGCACATAGAGCCACAAGGCGACCAAAATGGCCAAGGCCGAGATACCAAATCGGACAATCTGGGGATAGCCTGAAAACAGCCCAAAGCTGATACCCTTATTCCAGACAGGCGCCCAGTTCAAAATAGGCAGGACCTCAATGATGCGTGGCGGCGAGAAAATAAGCGCCAACATCACCTGTTTCGTGATGATATCACACACTAAAATCGCCAGCACCACGGCCAAGAACCGCTTGGTTTGCTGCGATGAGGGCTTCACCCATTTTGGTGCCTGTGGTGCTGTTGTCACGCGGGTCCTCTTATCTTTGACTAAGACACCGCAGAAACGACATCATTACAGCGTCCACAAATTGGGGCCTGCTCTGTGACTTCTTCTAGCACCTTCCAGCATCTTGCACATTTGCCGCCATCTGCTGCTGTGATAACAACACCAGCACCGGCAACATCTTCCAGGGTAAAGGCACCTGCTGGTACTTCACCTGATTGCAAAGACGCCGATGAGGTAATCAATAGGCTGGCAAGGTCTTGCCCTTCAAATAAGGCGGCCTGTTCATCTGTGACCGTCAGAGCGGCGATCGCCTGCAATGAGCCCCCAACAAGACCCTCATTACGCGCTTGCTCAATGGCAGATGTCACAACCGTTCTGATTTTGCGGATCTGCGCCCATTTATCAGACAAGGCTTGATCATGCCAATCATCACCGATCGGTGCATAGGTGCGCATATGGATGGATGTGCCTTCATTCCCTGGATAGGCTTGCCAGGCTTCTTCTGCGGTGAAACATAAGATTGGCGCGATCCATGCGACAAGTGATTCAAATGTTTTTGCCATGGCGGTGCGTGTCGCACGGCGCGCAACACCTGATTGATCGTCGCAATATAATCTGTCTTTGCGAATATCAAAATAGAAGGCTGACAAATCACTGTTACAGAAATCATGAAGCGCGGTGAAGACACCATGGAAGTCATAGGCAGCTGATTTGGTGCGCACAACCTCGTCAATTTCTGCCAGACGGCTTAACACCCATCTGTCTAATTCTGGCATCTCTTCAAGGCTGACAGCTTCGGCTTGGGTAAAGCCATCCAACGCGCCAAGCAGATAACGCATTGTATTACGGATCCGGCGGTAATGGTCAGTTTGACGCTTGATGATCTCATGGCCAATCCGCAAATCATCATAATAGTCTGATGACACGACCCAGAGGCGTAAAATATCCGCGCCATTTTGTTCAATAATCTTTTGCGGCACGATAACGTTACCCAGAGATTTGGACATTTTCCGTCCTTGCTCATCAAGCACAAAGCCATGCGTCAACACACCCTTATAGGGCGCGCGTCCTCTGGTGCCGCAAGATTCTAGCAATGATGAATGGAACCATCCGCGATGCTGGTCAGACCCTTCAAGATACAGATCAGCCGGGCTATGCAAATCATTGCGGGCTTCCAAGACAAAGGCATGGGTAGAACCTGAATCAAACCATACATCAGCAATATCTTTGACCTGCTCATAATCCGCGGCATTGTAGGTTTCCCCGAGGAAATCCTGTGGATCCCAGTTAAACCAGATATCACAGCCATGTTCGTGGAAGGCATCAACGATGCGGTCAACGACCACTTGATCACGCAACGGTTCACCTGATTGCTTATGCACAAACACAGGGATTGGCACACCCCAAGCGCGCTGACGTGACAAGCACCAATCAGGGCGGTTTTCAATCATCGAAGATAATCTTGTTTTACCAGCGGGCGGATAGAATGCTGTTTTTTCAATTTCATCCAATGCGATTTTGCGCAGGTCATTTTCCTGCATGGAAATGAACCATTGCGCGGTATTCCGATAGATCACAGGAGCTTTTGACCGCCATGAATGCGGATAAGAATGGACGAGCTGGCCAATGGCAATCAGGCCATTCTTCTCTGCCATATCTTCGGCAATCTTGGCATTATCGCGCAAGACATGCATCCCCGCATAAAGCGGCAAATGGGCCGCAAGAGTGCCATCTTCATTCACGGTATCTGGCACGGGCACACCATGCTGAATATGCGCTAATTCATAATCCTCTGGGCCATGGCCTGGGGCAATATGCACAAAGCCTGTCCCTTGGTCAGTCGTCACATAATCACCAGCGAAGGCTGGCACTTCATGGTCATAGCCATGGGCCGCAAGCGGATGCGCAGCAACAAGGCCTGCAATGTCACGACCAGCAAATCGCGCTTCTTCTGCGGTAGCTGTTATTTTTGCCGCGCTGCAGACATCAGCCAGCAAATCAGCGGCGACAACCAAACGTTCCCCGACCTTGGCCAACGCGCCTTCTTCCACGGCATCGACCTTAACACAGACATAGTCAATATCATTGCCATACGCCAATGCCCGGTTGCCTGGCATGGTCCATGGTGTTGTTGTCCAGATCACGATATGCGCGCCAATGATGGCATCTAGCGGTGCTGACTTCACCTCAAACTTGGCATAAATCGTTACAGATTTATGGTCGTGATATTCGACCTCAGCCTCAGCCAACGCTGTTTTTTCCACCGGTGACCACATCACAGGCTTAGCCCCGCGATAGAGACCACCATTCATGAGGAATTTACCAATCTCTTTGGCAATCAGCGCTTCTGATTCATAGCGCATTGTCTTGTAGGGTTCGCTAAAATCACCAAGCACGCCCAAACGCTGAAACTCACCAGCTTGCACATCAAGCCAATGAGCCGCAAAGTTACGACACTCTTCACGGAACTCGGTGATATCAACCTCGTCCTTATCCTTGCCTTTTTTGCGATATTGCTCTTCGATTTTCCATTCGATAGGCAAACCGTGGCAATCCCAGCCAGGCACGTAATTAGCGTTCTTCCCAAGCATTGATTGGGAACGATTAATCACATCTTTTAGGATTTTATTGAGCGCATGACCGATATGAAGCTGTCCATTGGCATAGGGCGGGCCATCATGCAGGACAAACTTCTCAGCATCGGCTCTTTCGGCACGCAGGCTGTTATAGAGGTCAATCTCTTCCCAATATTTTAGAATTTCAGGCTCTTTCTTTGGCAAGCCACCACGCATCGGGAAGCTTGTTTGTGGCAAAAATACTGTCTGCTTATAATCAGGGGTGGATTTGTCACTCATGAGAACACCTATTGTCAGCCTGTTATCTGCTGTTTATTTGTCATGCTTTTTCGCAAGCATGGTTTTTGCGGTTTGGCAATCTTGTGCGATTTGCGCTTTCAACTCGTCAAGACCACTGAATTTCTGTTCGGCACGCACATAGCCTTGTAACGCGATTTCAAGCCGTTTTCCATAAATATCGCTGGCGAAATCAAATAGATGTGCCTCTGCTAAAACGCCCCTATCATTCACTGTTGGGCGCTGACCAATATTTGCGACCCCCGTTAGCGCCTCATCATGCCCGTCTATTGTGGCTGTGATGGCATATACACCAAAGGCGGGATGAAGCTGATCTGTCAGCGCGAGATTAGCCGTCGGGAACCCAATTGTGCGCCCTCTTTGATCGCCTTGTGAGACAAGGCCTGCGATCATATGGGGCCGCCCCAGCATCGTGGTTGCAAGGTCAACTTGCCCCGCTTGCAAGGCAGCGCGGATACGTGTCGATGAGATAGTCATGTGATGGTCATCATGATGCAAGCTGACAGCTGTGACCTGCATATCAAAATCCTGGCCTGCTTCGGCTAAGCTCTGCACATCGCCTGCTCTGGCTTT
>WTJA01000059.1:15587-21954 GCA_011524995.1 Alphaproteobacteria bacterium
ATAGCCTAGATCATCTGCCAGCATTTTGGCTTGCGACAGCAAATGCTGGTGGCCACAATGCACCCCATCAAAATTCCCGATCACAGCGATAATCTTCTCTCCTTGGCGGAGAGGCATACCGCGGTGCCAGTGAATAATCTCAACAGGCTGTTTTTCTATGTGGTTATTGCTTTGCATCATGGGCGGGACTATAGCCTGACTTCGACGTGATTTTCTAGCTTTTTTGGCTGTTTTACCTCGCTTTTTTGCGTGTAAAGCTTGTTCTGTGTTGAAACTATTGATGACAATCTTAATTGCTATATGATGAAAGACCCCAGACAGCCAAGACGCGGATTAACGATAAAGGGCCCACATCATGTCAGCCATGGATATTTCAGACCTCATCACAGGCGGATTTATATCACCGGACATCATCACAGCTGGTCTTTCGGGATTGGTCTCCTTTACGAGCGGTGTGTTGACGCTCGCCATTGGTCTATTCACCGCTGGCCGCGTCAGTCGCCTCATCCGTCAAAGCCTAGAGAAAATTGACCGGATTGATCGCACTCTTGTGCCGGTTGTTGCGTCAATTGCGCGCTATGCCTTAATCCTGCTGACCCTTGTGGTGATGCTCGGGCAATTTGGCGTTCAAACAACTTCTATCATTGCCGTCCTAGGTGCCGCGGGCCTTGCCATTGGCCTCGCATTGCAAGGCACCCTCTCAAATGTAGCGGCAGGTGTGATGCTGTTAATCCTGCGTCCCTTTGAGACAGGTCATTGGATTGAAACAAATGGTATTTCAGGAACCGTGAAAGAGATTGGCCTGTTCACAACGCACATTGATACCTTTGACAACATCTATATCTCAGTACCAAATTCGACCATTTGGTCTGCCACTATCATCAATTATGCCAAGCACCAAAAGCGACGCCTCGATTTAGAAATTGGCGTAGGATATGACAGTGATTTTGACGTGGTTGAAAAAGCGATGATGAGCCTCACAGATGATCCGCGCATCCATCAAGACCCTGCCCCTGTCTTTCATGTGGTCTCTTATGGTGATAGCGCGATAAATGTGCGGCTACGCCTCTATGTGGACTATGCTGATATGTTCCAACTTCATTGGGACCTCAATCGCCGCTTAAAACCGGCCTTAGATGCCCATCATCTCGAAATTCCCTTCCCGCAGCGTGTGGTTCAAGTTGCCAATAATGGCGCGCTTGAATAGCCGGTTTTGCATAGGCCGCTTATCATGAGTGATGATAGTCATACAGGTATGGATAGAGAGGTGCTCGCCCGCGGCGACGTGATGGCCCGCGCACGTCAACGCGATGGACAGGCCACCACTGTTCTGAGTGAGGAGGCATTATTGGCCTCTCGTAGGGCTGTCATCCCAGATCATTTTGACAGCCCCTTATGGGTGTTCGGCTATGGGTCGTTGATTTGGAACCCCGTCATCGCCTTTGACCAGCGCATTGATGCGCTTGTGCAAGGCTATCACCGCCGCTTTTGCATGTGGACAACAATTGGACGCGGCTCGCCTGATTGTCCGGGCTTAGTTTTGGGCCTCGATCAAGGCGGCGCCACCAAAGGACAACTCTTTCGAATCCCAAACGACAAGATGATAGCCGAGATTGACGTCTTATGGCGGCGTGAAATGATGGCTGATAGCTATCGCCCAGTGTGGGTGAAAGCGCAAACAGCGCAAGGGCCTATTACGGCACTGAGCTTTGCTATTCGGCGCAATCGTCCCACCTATGCCCCACGGCTCTCAGTTGAAGAGACAGCGCGTATCATTCACAAAGCGGTGGGGTTTGTGGGCCCGTGTCGTGAGTATTTAGAAGGCACCTATAGCGGGCTGCAAGCCGCTGGCATCACTGACCGGCACATGGCGCAGCTCTTAGCGTGGATGAGTCGCTTAGATACCGAGAAAGGCGCTTAGCCTGCGGGCCACACCCCGCCGAGCGCTTGTGTCAATTCACGCGCCACTCGTGCCACAGACCGCCCAATATTATCCATATTACTTTGCGCAACTCGAACCGTTGGCCCTGAAATAGACAAGGCGCCAATAACGTTCGATTGGCTATCAAATAAGGGCGATGCCACACAGCGCAAACCAACGGCATGTTCTTCATCATCAAAGGCATAATATTGCTGTTGGACCTTATTGATGTCTGTCCATAAGGTCGCTTCAGTCACATGGCTATTGCCTGTCATTTGCTGAACACCGGCATGCGCGATAATTTTCTCTGCCTCTGGCCGCGTCATAAAGGCAAGACACGCTTTGCCTACAGCTGAACAACTCCAAGGTGCTTTTGCCCCCGGCCGCGCAAGTGCCCGCATCATTTGCGATGATTCAACCTGCGCAAGATACACAAGCTCCTGATCTTCAAGCAGGGCAAGATTTGTTGTCTCTCCGGTATCTTGCATCAAAATTCGCATGTAAGGACGGGCCATAAAACAAACATCGCGCGCCCGCAAATAGCTAGAGCCAACATTAAAGGCCTGCACACCTACCAGCCAGCGGCTATCTTCAAAGCGGACAAAGCGTTCTAATTGTAATGTGGTTAATAGGCGATGTGCTGTTGATGGTGCCAGTTCCACAGCTCTTGCGAGCTCTGATAGCGACATGCCATTCGGCTCTTCGGCGAGGCGCGATAAAAGGCGCAAAGCACGCGAGACGGATTGGGTATGCCCACTACGCTTTTCAAGGATTTCATCAGGCATAAAGCACGACCTTACTACATAATGTCGCCAGCCCCCACCGACATAGTGCGCCAATCACTACCACAAAACAAGTTAATTATAAGATAGCGACCAAATGACGCGATGTTTGACTTGCCAATGATGAAAACACCGACTAATATGCCGACCATCCACAGGATATGCGGCTGTGGCGGAACTGGTAGACGCGACGGATTCAAAATCCGTTTCTGGTGACAGAGTGGGGGTTCGATTCCCTTCAGCCGCACCATCTCTTAAAAAAATTGATAGGCATCGATAAGCTTGGTAGCGGGATAGATAATCCCCCACTACCGGCGGCTATTCGCTTTTATCCTGTAGCAATTCTGAATCCCAATAGAGATAATCACGCCAGCTATGGTGGAGGTAATTGGGCGGGAAGTGGCGGCCATTTTCCTGTAGCTGCCAGACAGACGGCTCTCTTGGTTCTTGCAACGGATGCATCCCACAATCAGCGGCAAGCTTGCTGCCTTTGCGCAAGTTACATTTCCCGCAGGCAGCAACGACATTAAACCAGTTAGTCCGCCCGCCACGACAGCGCGGCACCACATGATCAAAGGTCAAATCAGATGCCGGCAAGCGCACACCACAATATTGGCAAGAAAATTTATCCCGCAAGAATACATTAAATCTCGTGAAAGCGGGATTACGGCTTTGCGGCACATAATCTTTGAGCGCAATCACAGACGGCAGCTTAAAGGTCATAGAGGGGCTGTGAATTTCCTCATCATATTCTGAGATGATGCTCACCCGCTCAAGAAAGACAGCCTTCACGCTATCCTGCCATGACCATAAGGATAGAGGATAATAACTCAACGGCCGAAAATCGGCATTTAACACCAATGCAGGTGGTAGCATGCCAGCATTCATCTGTCTCACAGCTCCTATTGCCAATCTGTTCACTGGTTAAAGTGAAACATGGGAATAGACGCTTGGCAATGGCAAATCCCAACATGTAGAAAGATTTCACATTACCATCACAATATGTGGTGTTTAGCCCCCTAAGGCATCGTTGTGACAGCGGCTATTATGTGCGAGAGGGTCTCGGCATCAATCGCATGCCCCATCTCAGGACGAGTATGGCTTGCGACCTGATAACCAGCAGCACTGAGCCTATCTTCCGCCCGTGCCATCGCTTGGAACGGCACAACCTCATCCTGCGCGCCATGAATAAGGGTGATAGGGGCGCTATGAGATGTGGCGTCTTGCACCGCATCAGGCACAACCAAAGCCCCGGCGATGGAGATATATCCTGCCATTGGCAAACGGCCTTGTGAGGCAAGATGCAACGTCATCATGCCCCCTTGCGAGAAGCCGCCGAGCATAATCCGTGTTTGTGGTAATGAGACTGCCTCTGAAAATGCCATAACAGCTTCGCTAATGTGACCAGCGGCGATGTCCATATCAGCTTCTGAGGCTGCAGGGTCAGAGAAAAAACGCTCAGACAACTCAAACCATTGGCGCCCCATAGGATTGGCTGAACAGATATCTGGCGCATGCGGTGTATAAAGCGCTAGCTGAGGCAGCGAGGCCTGCAGATAAGGGGCAAGGCTTGCTAAATCGTGACCGTCAGCCCCCCACCCGTGAAGCAAGATGAGCGCACAATCAGCTTCGCCCTGAGGGGCATCGCAAAATGGTCCTTGGAGGCCTGCACATTGTAAGTCAGTCATCATTATCCTCATTGCTCGACATTGTTCACTCTTTGCTTTTACATGAAGCTATGCTGCTTTGGCATAGCACTGGCTTATGAAAATGTATAGCATGACGCCATGACACCCTATCGTACAAGATTTGCGCCAAGCCCCACTGGCGAGCTCCATCTAGGTCATGCCTATTCTGCGTGGGTGGCCTGGCAAGCGGCATGCTGTGACCCCAGCCACTTTGTCTTGCGCATTGATGACCTTGATTTCACAAGATGCCATGACCATTTCCGCCAATCTCAGATTGATGATTTACATTGGTTAGGTCTGAGCTGGGATGCAGCACCCTTGCTGCAATCAGCGCGCATGGACCGCTACCAGCAAGCCTTAGATTATCTGCAAGATGAAGGCCTGATTTATCCCTGTTATCTGACAAGACGTGAGGTAAATGCCATTTTATCAGCGCCCCAAGAAACATCCCTAAAAGACGCCCTATCAGATAAAGAGCTCAACGATAGGGCGCAGAAGGGAACAAAGGCAGCGTGGCGCTTGGACACAACACAAATAAAGCAGCGTTCGCTCCCAACGAGCTGGCATGATATGGGCTATGGGACGCAGCCATTATCACTTGATACGATGGGTGATGTGGTGATTGCCCGCCGTGATATTGGCGCCTCCTATCATCTGAGCGTTGTGCTAGATGATTTTGATAGCGAGATCACCCTCGTGACGCGCGGCGCTGATTTGATGGCTGAGACGCCGGTTCAAATCCTGCTGCATCACCTCTTAGATTTGCCAATTCCCCATTACGCTCATCACGCCCTTGTGAGAGATGATACCGGCAAACGCCTTGCCAAAAGAGATGATGCACGTGCCTTAAAAACCTACCGAGACCAAGGAGACTCTCCCGAATATGTGATAAATTTATCACAGTCTCTTATAAAATAGATTATTCGTTTCATTTTTTTCTTTTTTCACTTGATTAATCGCTAATTTAGGCGTAAAGGAGGCGCAACAATTTTATATTGTTTCCTCCCTAACTCGGCCGTATGACAATACGGCCTTTTTTTTTGCTTTTTTTAAGGCCGAATGGCGTGATTAGCGCGGCACCAAGTCAGATAGCGATGCATTATCAATCAGGCGCGTTTTACCAAGATGCGCAGCGACCAAGAGCCTTGTGTCTGATGTCACAATATCTGTCTCCGCCAGCGTCACTGGATCGCGAAGCGCGATATAATCAATTGCGGCAAATCCCGCTCCCATGAGGGAGGTTGCCATTTTGCCAAGGACCTCGCCCGTATCCACTCCTGATAAAAGGGCGTGGGCCGCTTGCCTCATCGCCTGATAAAGCTGTGGGGCGATGGCACGCTCATCTTCTGATAAGTAAGCATTGCGTGATGACAAGGCTAATCCGTCGGGTGCCCGTTCAGTTGGCACAGCTGCTATCTGGATAGGAATATCTAAATCACGGACCATCTGGCGGATCACGCAAAGTTGCTGATAATCTTTCTCGCCAAAGAAAGCCTCATCAGCCGGCACATGGTGAAATAATTTCAATACGATTGTCGCAACCCCTGTGAAGAAATGAGGCCGCGCCTCCCCTTCCAGCATCGCCGCCGCCCCTGTCGGGGTCACCATTGTTGCATGCGCATCATGATACATCACAAGCGGCGCATAAATCGCATCAACCAGCCCCAGCGCCTCACAGGCCGCACGGTCTGCTTCAAGCTGACGCGGATAGCTATCTAAATCCTCATGTGCGGCAAATTGTGTGGGATTGACATAAATGGTTAGGATGATGCGGTCAGCTGTCTTTGCCGCTTGCCTCACTAGCGCCAGATGCCCGTCATGTAACCCGCCCATCGTTGGCACCACCGCCACACGCAGCCCAGCGGTGCGATAGGATGCCACAAGCGTTTGGATCTGCTCTTTCTCTCGGACGATCTCAGTCATCACTGCGCCCTTTACCGTTTCAGGAAACATTCCGCATCAGAGGGAAATGCCCC
>WTJA01000059.1:22054-29125 GCA_011524995.1 Alphaproteobacteria bacterium
GTCACACGATATTCATCAGGGCTATTCACAGATTGTGGCAATAAGCCAATATGACCCATCACAGGGATACCAGATTGCACAATCGCACGCACTTGCGACGCCATTGCCTCGCCGCCTTCACATTTTACAGCGTCTGCGCCTGTGCCACTCATTAGCTGATGGGCATGATCAACGGCACGGTTTGCAGATTCTTCATAAGTGCCTGCGGGCATATCAACCACAATAACAGGGTCAGATGCTGCACGAGCCACCGCTTCACCATGACGTATCATCATCTCTAACGTCGCTGTGTTGGTGGTCTCCTCCCCATAGACAACCATGGCGACTGAATCACCAACCAGCAACAAATCACACACATCTTGAAGGTGCGCTGCCATCGACGCTGTGTAGGCTGTGAGGCAGACAAGCTTGCGATGTGACGCGCGTGATTGAAATTCTGCAATTTTATCCAAAAAACCGTCTCTTCAAGCTAGGATGATTTCTTCTTGCGGACAAACAACTCAAGACGATGATCGACAAGCTCATATCCCATGCGATTGGCAATCTCTTCTTTCATGCGCTCTAATGGCTCATCATAGAATTCGATGACCTCACCTGTTTCGATATCAACAAGATGCTCATGATGCTCACCAGATTCTTCGTAGCGGGCGCGGCCATCGCCAAATTCCAGCCGTTCAATCACACCAGCTTCTTCTAAGAGCTTTACGGTGCGATAGACGGTTGCAATTGAAATGGTGTTATCAATTTGGACCGCACGTTGATACAGCTGATCAACATCAGGATGGTCCTCAGAGTCCTCGATCACCTTAATGATGATCTGACGTTGCGGTGTGATCCTGATATTTTGCGATAAACATTTTTGCAGTAACGCGTCAGCCACAACACCCTCTCCCCTTGATTTAGGGCTACTGATTTCGGTGCCCTGCACCATGTGCCCCTACCATACAATGAACAACCTCAAAATTCATCCGTTTTCTTTTTGGTGATTTGCTGACAAGCTAGAAATAGGTACAGCCCTTTTGCGTAGCTATGATAAGAGAGTGATATGAGACAGGCTGAGGCACATAATCCGTTATCTGGCATCATTTTAATGGTCTTAGCGATGCTACTTCTACCAGGGTTGGATGCCTGTGCGAAATGGCTAGGGGCCGCGCTTCCCGCCTCACAAGTCTCTGCTGCCCGCTTTACGATGCAAATGCTGTTGCTACTGCCTCTATTATATATTTGGCGCCTGATACCGCAACGCAGCTCCTTTTCCATCGCACAAATCATAAGAGGGATTTGCCTCGCGCTTGCCACCTGGCTGTTCTTCATTTCTTTAAAGACGCTTCCTATGGCAGAGGCAATCGCCATCTTCTTTGTGGAACCCATGATTTTGACAATCTTAGGCGCCCTCTTCTTAGGCGAGGTTATCCGCATTCGGCGCATCATTGCCGTCCTATTTGGATTTATAGGAGCCCTCATCGTTATTCAGCCCAGCTTTGCCCTCTTTGGTTGGCCTGCCCTGCTCCCGCTTGGTACAGCCATCGTTTTTGCCCTTTATATGATTGTCACGCGCCAAGTGGCCCAAAACACGCATCCGATTGAAGCACAATTTGCCATGTCATTTTATGCCGTCGCCACTATCTTCGTGCTATCTGGCCTCAATCATCTCACAGGATTGGAAAGCGCGGGATGGCGTTGGCCAAACATGACGGAATTAGGAGTTATAATCTTGCTCGGCGTGATTGCCACAACGGGCCATGTGATGATTGTCTTCGCCTTACAAAAAGCTGATGCGGGGCTGTTAGCACCGTTTCAATATATGGAGATTTTGGGCGCAACATTGCTGGGCTATCTGATTTTCGGCGACATCCCGAAAGACACAACCATCATTGGGGCCAGTATTATTATTGGCTCAGGGCTCTATCTAATCCACCGCGAAAGGCGCGCAGGCGCCGCCTCAGCCACCTCTAATCTGTGAGGGAAAGATAGCGCTGCTTGCGACGGCCATAGGCCACCAACGCAAAGGGAATTGACGCCAAATATAAACCTGCCAGCAACAAATAGGCGGCCCATGGCTCCACCACGGCGAGCCCTACAACTAGCGCGATAATAGCTAGGCTAGGTAGCGCATAATAGGAGGGTATCTTCAGTGTTTTGCCGGCAAATGTTGGCAAGGTACAAACAGCCCCTACACCACAAATCACAAGCACAAGCGCGACAGGGAATGCAGAACGTGCCGCTGGAACACCACCAAATTGCAAGTCAATCACAAGCGGTAAAATCACAAGCAAACCAGCGGCTGGGCTTGGGATACCTGTGAAGAAGTCCTTCGCAAAATCAGGCTTATCAGGCAGCTCAGAATCAAAGCGCGCGAGGCGAAGCGCAATACATACTACATAGAATAAGGCCGCAGCCCATGCCAAAGAGCCATGGTCTTGCAATGCCCATAGATATAAGCACAAGCCAGGCACAACCCCAAAAACAACGACATCACAAAGCGAATCAAGCGCCCCACCAAAAGCAGAGGTGGCCCGCAACAAACGAGCGGTGCGCCCATCAAGCGCATCAAAAATAGCACTAAGCGTGACCAAACCGACCACCATATGCCATTTATCATCAAGCGCAAAACGCAACGCTGTCAGACCTGAAATAAGGGAGGCAATCGTGATAATATTCGGGATCATCCAATTCATGGAGACCTGAATGCGGAAACGGTTTCTGGGGCGCATGGCTGTCACCGCTCCAATCCCCCGCTAGGTTCCTGCTGGCGGTTAGCAAGGTCGGCAATCACCGTCTCACCAGCCACACATTTTTGACCTGGCAGAACCAGAACATTTGTCTCTGCAGGCATCCAAATATCCACGCGGCTGCCGAAGCGAATCAAACCATAAACTTGGCCGACTGATAGCCTATCACCGATTTGGCTATGACATAAAATACGGCGTGCCACGAGGCCCGCAATCTGAACAAAGGCAATCTGAGTCTTCACTGGCCCTTCTGCGTCAACCGTGAGAGCGAGACGCTCATTATCAGTTGATGCCTTATCAAGGCTCGCATTCACATATTTACCTGGCGTATAATGTTTATGCGTGATTTGACCAGCGATCGGCGCTCGATTCACATGCACATCAAACACATTCATAAAAATCGCAACGCGGCGCCATTTTCCCTCTTTCAGACCCATTTCTGGCTCTGGCTCCGCCTCATCAATTGATAGGACACGCCCATCTGCTGGCGCGATAATCCAGCCTTCAGATTGGGGGACGATGCGCGGGGGATTACGGAAGAAATAGACACACCATAAGGTTAGCGCCACACCGATCGGCAAGAAAGGCTCCCAAAGATAGGTGATAGCCAAAGAAATCACAGCAAAAAGGGCGATAAACGGCCAACCAGCAGGATGGATTGGCACAAGCACTTCTTCACGGATGGCGCGGTAGATATTCATAAGTCAAACTTTCCAAGATTGGCAGATGAGAGATGATGTGGTTACGCTATAGACTAAACTAGCAAATAATCCCAGTTTTATCAAAGGCGTGTGCATAGCGATGATGCGTCTTAACTTAATAAGCCTTTTGATGCTAATCTCGCACGCATCGCTGAGATAGCCTCAGATTTTAAACGGCGCGGCGCCACAATCCCCTGAATAAACACTTCTTTTTCCGGACCTTCGGCTGGTGATGCTATAGGCGGCGCGGCTCTGTCGGCTGCCATATCATGGCCTGCCGGCTGATATGATGGCTCTGCAACAGCCGGTTGTGTTGGCATCCCTTCTGGCGCATGGTCAGGCATCATATTATCTGTGATGGGTTGCTCCCCGGCCATAGGGAATTGACCAGCAGGATCAAATGCGCCCTCAAAAGCAGGGGCAAACGCAGGTGCGGGAGACATATCTCCAGGCAAAGGAGCACTTGCATCATTGCCATCAATGTTTGCTAACGCGGCAATCAGATCAGCATCGCCCTCTTCCATTGGCGGCATGTCATCAAAACCAGATTGCGCTTGGGCAAGCATCGGGTCTATTGCAATCGGATCAGCCATGAGCGGGTCTTGCGCCGCAGGCAGTGGAGACGCTGGCTCAGCCATCTGGGGCTGTGTTGGTTGCGGCTGGGACAGAGGGGCTGGCGGAATGTCAGGCAACGCAAATAGAGCCGGCTGCAATCTCAGCTCTTTTTTCGTGCCATAGGCAGGGAATTCCCCTTGTGTCGCACTGATAAAGGCCTGAAATTCTGAGAAAAGCTGTTGTCCATATGCCACCGCCTCGGCTTCCCAGGGCCGCACATCCCAGGCAAGCGAATCAATTAAGCCCATTTTTTGGCCACAAAATTTCGCGGTGTAATGTGTAAGCTTCACACCATCTTGTTTGATGCGTTTAGGCTGGAGCATTAGGCGCTTCTGCGCAACCTGCGCAATGTGAACCAGCTCATGCATCATCTGTTGCGCCGCTGAATCGAAGCCATAAGCGGTTGATACCACAAAATGATAGGGCAGCTTGCGAGGGCCAAATGCGCCTTTTTGTTTTGCAAGCTGGTCACGTGATGTCGGAATGGCAGATGGCGCGGATGTCACCTGCACGTCAATAGCTCGTTCCTTTTGCTGCTTGGCGGTAAATAAGCGCGCGGCGGCAAAAGTTGCGGCAAGCTGCAAAAGTGACGCCTCAGCTTGCGCATTATCAATGGCTATCACGCTAATCATGCGCCAAATTCTACCCCTTAAACCTTCATACCAAAGGACACGGTAGCATCGTGCCCTTTATTTATCTCTATTATCTCTGTTTCTCATCCAAAAACCAAGAGGCCAAAAAAAATAATCCGTCTGAAATCGTGGAGATTCTTAGGGCACATTGATTCTCAGACAAGGAGAGCGGGCGCCTGCCAACTGGATAAAGAGACAAAGATGCGCCTATTCACCTCATAAAAGGTTACTTTATTAGTCTAAAAACAGCTTTTCTAATGAAATAATCTAGACAAGTTGATGATTTTAAGCGACTTTACGCTGGTACGTATATTTTTGGCTTTGCTATCCGGAACAGGCTGGCCAGATATTGGGGAGATGCTTTAATGCGAGATTATAAAGGTCTATCACTTGCGGTGTTAACCTGTTTGTTTACGAGCGCTGCTATTGCGGGCGGCTTACCAACAGACGACAAGAAGACAGACGCGGCCGCACCAGCGAAGCAAGAAAGCACTGTCACTGAGACCGCTTCAGAATCTACATCTTCAGCCAGCACAGCTTTGGCAGCCGATGAGACGACATCACAGCCTGCTGCTAGCACAGCCGCAAATGATGGTGACGCTGCGGCAACAGGGTTCGTTGCTGTTGAAGATGACCCGCTTGTTGTTGATGTATCAGCTATCATGGATGATGATGGCATGGGCAATATTCAGGTCCAGTGGCAAATCTCTGATAATGGCGCATCATGGCGGAATCTGCCTGGTGTGATTCAGCAATCATTCACACCACGTGAGCAGCATGTTGGCAGCCAGCTACGTGTTCAAATTTCATATGTTGATGGTCAAGGCAACCTTGAAACTATCATCAGCCCAGCCTCTCAGCCTGTACAGAATGTTAATGACCGCCCATCAGGCGCGCCAATCCTGACAGGGAATGCGCGTGAAGATGATGCGATTGTTGTCGATACGAGCCTCGTAGCAGATGAAGACGGTATTGGTAGCTTTGATATCATCTGGCAGCGTTCAAGCACAAAAACAGATTGGCAGGCCTTCCCAGAAGCCATTGGTGATGTGCTGCGACTCACGCAGAGCCATGTCGGCTATAGCTATCGGGCTGTGATGTCTTATGTTGATACTCATGGCACAAGAGAAGTGCTTGTGACAAATCCATCTGAAACCGTTGAGAATGTGGATGACCCGGTTGAAGGCGAAGTAATCGTCTCAGGGGAAGCCTCAGAAGGCGAAAGCCTCCAGACACAGACATTAGGCCTATCTGATGAAGATGGCATTGCCAGCTTGTCAGTCACATGGGAATCTTCACGTGATGGTCGTTCATGGCGCGCAATTGAATCAACGGCGCAATCACGCCAGCTTTATCTTGGCCAAGACTTGGTAGGGAAGCAGGTTCGCGCCAGAGCCTCAGTTGTGGATACATTTGGCGTTGAGACTATCCTTTACAGCCAGGCAACGAACACGATTAAAAATGTGAACAACAAGCCAATTGGCAAGATTATGGTACGCCGCGTTGGCAAGTCATAAGGTGATTGTAGGCTAAAGCCTACAACCCCAAATCACGAATAAAAGAAGGGATTTTTTCTTTGAACGGGAAAAATCCCTTTTTTGCATGCGGCCAACAAAGCGCGTCATATCCATATTGATATTCTGCAAATGGCAACGGTGCAGCAAGTCGCAAATGGTTGAGGGAGTCGTGCCAATAGCCAACAGGCTGATAAGATAGTGCCAGCGAATCTGCCCCTACCTCTCTTGCCAATGCCATCACATCATCCTGCCATTGCGGGCCATAGGGAATATGATGAAGCGGCAAAGATAGCTGCTGCGCAAGCACCTGCGCGGCCTCATTTTGGGCTTGCTGTTCTATTTCAAGCACAGCTTTTGATCTAAACTCACCACCACATTCGGCGGGCAAGACAGCAATGGCTGCGGCTTGCTTCATCGGTGCGGTCACTTTCGCATAACAATCTTCACCCGTGATTAGCCATAGAGGCCTCTGGCAATCAGGCGCTTGATAGGGAAGACGCGGCAAAGAGGCAGGTGGATTTTCAGGCCCCTCCACTGCACGGGCTAATTCATTCAGATCGCCATAAGGCTGATAGCGCCCTCTAGTAAACTCATCAATATTATCAGCACGCGCAATATAAGCCTTCCCTCTTGTTTGCAGGCCTGCAACCCAGCGCCAACCAAGCGTATTTGAGGCCGGGTCACCATCAGCCAAATGTGTCATAAATAGATGCGCGCCAGCCTGCCATGGTAAATTGAATGTATGAATCCAGATTGAGGCAAACCACATACGCGCATGATTATGCAGATAATTGGTCTCTTTTAATTCTGCGAGCCACTCATCAAAACAGGCGATCCCTGTCTGGCCTGCCAAGGCAGCGTTTAGCGTCTCACT
>WTJA01000059.1:29225-32962 GCA_011524995.1 Alphaproteobacteria bacterium
GTAAGACATTGATTTTACGACGCGTTCTACCGAAGAGATGTGATTTTTATAAAAAGGCTTCCGGAAAAAGGTTACTTCGCCTTATACTCTATCTTGTATGGTGTATGAGAACAGACACACAATCTGTAGTATGACCGCATCACAGATGCCGTCCCCACCTTTTGACATCCTTTCTATCCCTATGGAAGATAGTCGCCCTGCAGCTGATATTTGCTGTGCGCGGTGTGATGTCTCATTCCTCCTACATCTCCTGTCACCTTTTGCTCATGGAGGCTTACATGTTCACGACAGACCATAACATCCCCCCCTCAGGGGCGATTATCCCCTTTACCCCTCGCCAGGAAGAAAGTGAGACCCCGCAAACTTCAACCATTATGGCGCTTGTGGCAGTGACCATTTTGCATGAGGATGGCGAAGCGCCAGAAGATAAGCTTATTGACCTGATTGAGGCGAGCTATGAAGCCGAAGTGATTGAAGTGGTTGATGCCTTAGAAGAGCTTGCACTCCCCCAAGAGGCAGCACGGCCGTTAACACTTGCCGCTTGTAATGATAATGAGCAAGAGGCGCGCTCCTAAGGTAAGCAGACACTCTCACATCATACTAAGAGATTGAGATTTGCACATTTTGTGCCTATCTTCAGGCCTATGTTTGACGTTCTCTCTCTGACCATTCCGTTTTTTGGCATTATCGCGCTAGGTGCGTTTTCGCGTGCGATCGGCTTTTTTGAAGATGATATGGGCATGAAGCTTGCCCGCTTTGCCTTTTACTTTGTGCTGCCGCCCTTTTTCTTTCTCGCGATTACCGCGGCCCCTATCGAAGATTTATTTAATCTTAACTTCCTCATCCGCTATGAGATTGCGACCTTCATCATGCTTGTAGGCGCTGGCATCGCCTCGTCCTTGCTATTTGGCTTTCGGGGGATTCAGCGCGGGCTTTATGGCCTGAATGCGGCCTATCCAAATATGGGCTATATTGGTTTTCCGCTCTGTTTAATGGCGTTTGGCACAGAGGCCGCCTTGCCACTAGCGATGATGCTAACGGTTGATACGATTATGCTGCTTGTTTTAACGGCGGCGTTCCTGCCAGCTGATAAGGAAGGGGCGCTATTAAAAACCATTGGGGTGATGCTAAAACAATTAGCGAAAAACCCGCTTATCGTCTCTGCTCTTGTTGGTATTAGCTGGGCTTATTTGGACTTGCCTGTGCCATTCATCGCTGATCAATTCTTGCGTTTGATGGCTGGCGCAGCCGCCCCTGCGGCACTCTTTGCACTTGGCATCACTATTTGGGGCGCGAACCTTAAATCCTCTTATGGCGAACTTGGTTTGTTAAGCCTTTTGAAGCTTATCATTCATCCCGCTTTGGTCGCTTTGTTATTTATGGGCAGTGATATGGAAGTGGTATGGGTACAAACTGCGATTTTATGTGCCTGTTTACCGATCGCCGCAAATGTCTTTGCTATGTCGCAATTCTATGGTGTTTATGCACAAAAAACCGCAGGAGCTATCTTGTTAAGCACGGTCATTGCCAGCTTCACAACCCCTGCGGTTCTCTATTTCATTTATCTCTATTTGCCGTAGCAAAGAGCTTATTTCTTTGGCAAGAATTTCCAAGCCATTGGCAATGCGGCTGTTGCAATCACAATCTTCAAAATATCGCCATAGATAAATGGTACGAGACCAAACTGAAGCGCTTTATCAAATGAGCCAACGATTGTTGAAAGATAAGTCACGCCAAACGCATAGATAACAAGGTTACCGATTACCATAGCAGCTGCAGTTGTCTGCCATGTCTTGCCCCAACCACGCTCAGCCAATGAGCCTGTTACGAAAGCGGCTACAAGGAAGCCAAGGAGATAGCCGCCTGTTGGACCTGCCATATAGGCTAGACCTGCGCCACCTGCAAAAACAGGAAGTCCCATGGCGCCTTCAGCTAGGTAAGCAAGGATTGTCAATGCGCCAAGGCGTGAGCCATATGTCACACCGATCATCAAAATGATCATGGTCTGCATTGTCACAGGCACAGGATAGAATGGCACTTTGATGTGGGCTGATAGCGCCAACAAAATAGAGCCTGCAATCACAAGCATTGCTTGCTGCATGACTGATAGGCCTTTTTGGTCTTCCCCAGTTCCGAAAAGAGTCTGCATCAGCGGTGCTGATGGCATTGAGACTTGAGTTGCCATGGTAGAATGCTCCTTCACTACCGAATAAATCATTCGTGTTTGTTACACAATTTTGGTAATTATACGCAACTGCTTATATTTAGCAACAAAGGTAACGTTTTTTGGTCGGGAGCGGGCCAAAATTGTGATTGGGGGATGTGTGATGTTAGAGCGTTTATTTCGGCTATCTGAACATAAAACAACAGTAAGACGAGAAGTTGTCGCAGGCCTGTCGACCTTCTTAACCATGTCATTTATCATCGCGGTAAATCCAGCGATTTTATCAGATTCAGGCATTGATTTTGCCGCGGCTTTTGTTGCCACTATTATCGCAACGGTCGTCGGGACACTGATCATGGGGCTCTATGCCGGCTGGCCAGTAGCTGTTGCACCTGGCATGGGGCTGAATGCCTTTTTCACCTATGTCGTGGTGTTAGGATATGGCTTTAGCTGGCAGCAAGGCCTGACCGCTGTTCTTGTATCCTCTTTGCTATTCTTAGTGCTATCTGCCACGAAGCTGAGAAGCTGGCTATTGCAGTCAGTGCCATCTGCTTTGCAAGCGGGGATCACCGCAGGCATCGGCTTATTCCTCGCAATCATCGGCCTGACAAATGCAGGGATCGTGGTATCGAACCCAGACACGATTGTGGCACTTGGCGCAGTGATGAGCCCCGAATTCATGCTCGCAATCTTTGGTCTCTTGCTCATTGCCGGCTTTGAATATCGCGGCATCAAAGGTGGCATTTTGCTAGGTATGCTTGTGATTTCTGCCATTGGATGGGCCACGGGCCTCGCAGGCTTTAACGGCATTGCCTCTGCCCCTCCTGTGGCAAGCGCCGCCTTTCAGCTAGATTTCTCTGCCTTGACCTCACCTGCGTTCTTGTCAGTTGTGTTCGTCATGCTCTTTGTGGATTTCTTTGACACAACAGGCACCTTAACAGCTATTTCTGAGGTGGCAGGCAAACGCAAAGAAGACGGCTCCATCGACAATATCGATAAGGCTGTCTATGCTGATACATCGGCAAGTGTTGTCGGCGCCTTAGCAGGTACATCCAATATGACAACCTATCTTGAGAGCGCTGCTGGTATTCGTGCCGGGGGACGCACAGGCCTAACGGCTGTTGTAATTGCCCTCTTCTTCGTAAGCTGTTTATTCTTTGAGCCACTTTTTGCCTCAATCCCTGTTTTTGCAACAGCCCCAGCGCTGATTTATGTCGCAGCCCAATTTATGACGGCCCTACGCCGCGTTGATTGGGATGACCTCGCCGAGGCCTTGGCTGTGATGGTCACCGCCATTTTGATGCCTCTCACATTTTCAATCGCGGCTGGTATCGCCTTTGGCTTCATCACCTATGTGGTCATGAAAGTGATTGCTGGTAAAACTAAGGAACTTAATGCCGGCCTTTGGACAATCGTTGCATTTGCTGCCATTTGGCTTTGGCTTAGCGCGTAAAAACCGCTAGGTTACATCAGCCGTCTGGCATGTCACGAAAATGTCATATTATGAAAGTAATGTGACGATGAAGTTGATGAAAGATAGTTTGAATATGTCACAATCACCCCAAGTGATGGC
>WTJA01000059.1:33062-35087 GCA_011524995.1 Alphaproteobacteria bacterium
GAGGATGAAAAGGCGCTACGCAATAATTTGCAAACACGCAAAGAGGCACTGAACCACCTCAAAGATGAGGGCTGTGTGATCATTTTCCCAGCTGGTGCTATCTCACTTGCGCCTAATCTACTTGATACTGCCGTTGATTCTGAATGGAAAACATTTGTGGCAAAGATGGCAAGCCTGCCTAAGACAACCATCCTGCCGTTTTACTTTGAAGGACGGAATAGCTTTTTATTCCAGCTCGCGCGCCGTATTAGCCTGACTCTTGGCTATTCGCTGATGTTCCGCGAGATTAAACGCCGCATGGGCTCTCGTCTGCCTGTGATTATGCGCAAACCAATTTTGTCTGAGGATTTATCGGCTTTTACCGACAGAACGCAAATCACAGATTTTCTGCGCAACCGTACCTATAGCCCCTCAAATGATGATAAGGCTAGCTAAGCGCCTCGATTAAATGAGGCAATAATGCCGCATCAAATGTCAGGATATAGGGTGTGCTCTCATAAGAGGGCGCGGGCTCTAGGATAAACTCATCAGCCGCTAATTCATTTGACGATGATATAAGCCCGCCGAGGGTGAGCTCCTGCCCAGCAACAGACCACAGCAAGCCGTCTGAGACCGCAAATGTGATGGGCGCAAGCGGCAATACCGAACAAAGGCGGCCTGCCTCTAGCGATAAGGCTGTTCGCCCAGAGGTGACCAAAACCACATCTTCGTCACCGCATAAGATGATGGGCTGTTGACGGTGATATTTGGCACAGAGATGCAAAGACGCATAATGCTGATCTGACCGGCCACCAAGCAAGGCTGCCCCCACCATCAAAGGCGCCCGCACAGAATAGAGCGCTTTTTCAAAATCATTATGATCTTGTTCAGCGAGTTCTATCACCTCGCGTGCCGCACGGTGGTTACGTGTTGAAATAGAATCCATATCACCGATGAGCAGCTCTGCCACCTCACCCGCTTCTTCGATAAAATGAAGGCCACCATCAAGCGCGATGAGTGGCATGCGAGGCAGATAGGGTGCCATATAAGACGGGAAGTGCGGTGCATTCCCGATAATCATAACAGGCGTTGAAAACTCTTTCATAAGGGGCCTCATAGGATGATGTCCTATGAGGCACGCTAGGTTTATTTTTCCCGGAATGCAACCTCCGTCGCCTTCTTGATGGGCGATAAGATATAGTCAATCACCGTCCGCTTGCCACCAATGATATCAACTGTCACTTGCATACCTGGTACAATATCCGGGGTTACCCCACTTGTGGCGAAGACAGGGTCGGGAATAGCTATCATCGTTTCATAATAGGCCGGGATGCCCTCTTCCTGAGTGGTGTTACTCGCTACATGGACAACCCTGCCTTCCAACGCGCCATAACGAGACACATCATAAGCTGCGAGTGAAATCCGCGCTAATTGATCTTGGGTTACGTCAGCGACATCCTGCGGTAGCAGCTGTGCACGCACAACAAGCTCAGATTCCAACGGCACAATCTCTGATAACACGGTACCTGCTTGCACCAACGCCCCAATGGTTTTGACATGCAATGCGGATACCACACCTGATTCCGGCGCCTTAATATCAGCATGCGATACACGGCCTGCCAGAGATTCCTGCCGGGCTTGCGCCTGGGCCAGACGTGTCTGCGCCTCTACCAGCTGCGCGCTTGTCTCAGCCTTGGTCCGCGATTGGATAGAGATGATTTCCTTTTCTCGCCCAATTTTTTCTGCTTCCATAGCGCTCGCGCTTAATCTTGCCAATTCGGCACTACCCTGTGCCTGAAGCCATTTTGTTTCTGCATCAATCAATTTCAACTTTGGCTCGTGACCCGCATCTACCAGCGGTTTTAGCAGATCATATTCTTGCTTGCGGATACGTGTTTGCGTCTCCGCAATAGAGGCCTCTGCCGTCTTTTCAGTGATAGATCGCTCTAGCGCTTCTACTGATTGTTGCAACACTGCAATCTGTTCTTGTAAGGCCAACAGGCATCAAAGCCTTGGCAATGCGGAAGCGGCGTGCGGCATGACGGA
>WTJA01000050.1 GCA_011524995.1 Alphaproteobacteria bacterium
ACACCGCGCAGGGCTGCCGAAAAGATCACCATGGCAAAACCTGTTTGCACCCACACCAAAATCCACATGAGGAAAAAATTCCCCCAGAATTTCAGGTTATAAAGCGGCTCATTATAGGCAGCCGAGTGTCCCAAAAGCGCCTTTAGGAGCCCGACCTGATAAGATGGTGTGCTGCCATTGATGGCATCTAAGGCTTCAATCCCGCCACCAGCAAAGATATTACGCCAAATGACAGCGGCCCCAACGAATGAAATCGCCAAAGGTACGAAAATGAAGGTTTTCGCAATCACACCCCATTTAACAGAATCAGCGAGCACCGCGATAAGAAGCCCCAATGAAATACACACTGTTGGTACTAAGATGAGCCACATCAAGCTATTACGCATCGCAAAGCGGAACTGCACATAGCCCAGTGCTGATGGGTCCCATAGGAACGCATAGTTGCGTGAGGTAAACACACCGCTTGCTTCTTGGAAAGACTGCTTCAATGTCAAAAAGCCTGGTACCAGCAAGAATAGCAGCAATAGCATCAAAGCCGGACCCACAAAGATCCAAGGCTGAATGGCCTCAATCACCGTTGATTGACGTCCCAATGACGGGCCTGCTGTTCTGCGAGCCAAGCCAAGTGTCAGCCAGTTACTCACCGCAAAATATAAAAAGGAAATGCCAACCGCAATAATCACAATGCGAAGCGCAAACCCCATCTTGGCAAAGCGCATTGTGGTGTCAAACTCAGACCCTGTCCAAGCTAGTTGCCCATGCAACCACAAACCTAAATTGGCCATGACATCATCAAACGGTGATGTGGCTGTGACAGCAAAGATGGCTGTAATTGGCAATAAGCAAATCACTGTGAGGAAAATGGCAAGACCATTACCTGCAATCAGAGTGTTAATCGAGCGCATCTTATGACCCGTAAATAGTGGCGTGAAATGGTTTAAAAAATGAAAGAAGAGCATGGCATATGACATGCTCCCCTTTAGAGATTAAAGGTCCTAGACCTTACTTGATGGCATCCCAAGCAGCTTGAATGTTATCAGCTGTTGTTTGCGCATCTTGGCCGTTTGCAAAGGCTGTCATTTCTGACCAGAATGCACCGGCGCCAATCGCACCAGGCATCAAGTCTGATGCGTCAAAGCGGAATGTTGTAGCATTCACGAGGATTTCACCCTGCTTACGCTGTGCAGCTGATGCATAGGCAGACAAATCTGCAGACTTATGCGCTGTCAAGAATGCACCTTGTGACATCCATACTTCGTGTGCTTTCGCTTCTGTTAAATACTGGAAGAAGGCACGTGTTGCTTCTGAGTCCTTTGTGATTGTGTACAATGTACCGGCACCTAGAACTGGGTTACCCTTCACATTTACATACTTCATGTTTGAAGATGAGAATGGTGGGAAGTAGAAGAAGTCTGCTTCACCAGCTGATACTTCTTCACCTTTGTTCGGGAAGAATGCAGGGATGAATGACGCCTGACGGTGCATCATGCACTGTGCAGGTGATGTGAACAGACCCTTTGGTGCATCACCAAAGAATGTTGTTGCAACTGAGGCTGAACCACCAGCAACGTAATCGTCATTGCGTGAGAACTGACCCCAGATTTCCATCGCATTCATGACTTCTGGGCTGTTAAATGGCAATTCATTTGATACCCACTGGTCATATTTGTCAGGTGTTGCTGTACGCAACATCAGGTCTTCCATCCAGTCTGTTGCTGTCCAACCTGTTGCGTTACCTGATTCAATACCGATACACCATGGTGTGTTGCCATCTGCAACCATCTGGTCAGACAAGGCAATCAATTCTTCCATTGTTGATGGAATTTCATAGCCGTTATCTTCGAACTGCTCAGGTGAGTACCATACGAGTGACTTCAGGTCTTGTTTGAACGCAAAGCCGTAGAATGCATCGCTGCCATCGGCGCCTGTATATGTGCCAAGGTCAACCCATGATGAACCCGCACCATAGTTGTTTGTCATCCAGTCAGCTAGGTCAGCACCTAGAGGTGACAAATAGCCTTCTTTCGCCATATCGCCAGCCAAACCTGGCTGTGGGAAAATAGCAATGTTTGGTGCGTTGTTTGACTGAAGGTCAGCAACGATCAATGCCGCAAAGTCACGTGAGCCTGAATATTTAACAACGGCGCCAGTTGCTTGTTCAAAGCAGCTAACAGTTGCCATTAGGTTTTCTTCATCCTTGCCCTGCATTGAGCCAGCAATTGTGATAACTTCACCTTGGAAGTTACCTAGATCACCCATATCAGACGGTGTGTTACAAACGTCAGCTTGTGCTGCGCCTGTCAAAGCAAATGATGCAACAGCAGCTGTTGCTGCAGCACCAAGCAATTTAGTTGTGAAAGACATGTATTTCCTCCGAAAAAGTTGCTGACGGCCCGCCAGCTATCACAGCAGATAGGACAACGCCCATACCCACCACATTACGATGCGATAGCACCGCAAAATATCTTTGGTCAATCAAAAATTTGAAAGCGGTTTCAATTTCTCGCTTGACCACCTCTACTGCACGGTTTATCCGAGTCATTGTCAAGCCGTTTGTCTGGCTAGTTCTTCCCTTTTTTGCGGGGCGGGACCTAACAGACGGGGCTGTCATACGCTAACTCATTGAATTACCTAACCAGATGGCCAAAAAAACGTCCCTCAAAGACCTCTCACTTCATTTAGGGTTATCGCAAACCACGGTTAGCCGTGGCCTTGCAGATTACCCAGAGGTCAGCGATTCGACAAAGGCTCGTATCCGTCAGGCCGCAGCTGATTTAAATTATGCGCCTTCTAATTCTGCCAAGAAGCTAGCTATTGGAAAATCGCTGACGATTGGCCATATCATCGCTTTGCGCGACCATATGACACTGAACCCCTTTTACGCTGATTTTATTGCTGGCGCAGGTGAATGCTATGCCCAATATGGGTATGATATGCTGATCTCAATGGTTGATCCGGCAAAAGAATTATCCACCTATCGCGATTTGGCGAATAGCCAGAAAGTTGACGGGTTTGTTATCTCTGAGCCAACCCCCAATGATGAGCGAATCTCGCTACTTCAATCGCTAGATATTCCCTTCATCGTCCATGGCCGATCTCATGCGCATCAGCAAGACACCTCTCACTATCATTGGCTTGATGTGAATAATAAAAGAGGCTTTGAAAATGCAACGCGCTATCTCTTGGAGCAAGGGCACCGTGATATTGCCTTGGTAAATGGCCTTGAGACGATGAATTTTGCTTTGCGTCGGCGCCAAGGGTTTGAGGCGGCAATGGCCGCGTTTGATGCGCCCATCCGAGAGAAGTGGCTATTCTCAGAAGATATGGTTGAACATCGCGGCTATCAGGTTGCGCAAACGCTGCTCGCACAAGAGCATAAACCAACAGCTATCGTCTGTTCATCTGTCTTACTAGCGCTTGGCATTCACCGCGCGATGAGTGTGCAAGGCCTCAAACTAGGTGAAGATATTTCAGTTATTTGCTGGGATGACTGCCTATCTGCGTTTTCTGATAGGAGCGACGTGCCACAATTTACGGCTATGCGCTCTTCTATCTTCGAAGCCGGAAATGAAATTGCTGCACTATTATTATCGCAGATCCAACAAAGACAAACTGGCTTCCAATCAAAGCTGATGGAAGCCAGTCTTGTTATTGGGCAATCGACAGGACAAGGCCCGTATTATGGCACTTCGTGACCATTGGCTGCTTCGTAAATTTCAAACCAGCTTTGTCTGTCCATCTTCACCTTCAACGCATCTGAGATGCGGCGAATACGGTCAAGATTATTGGTGCCCATGACCGGCATGATACGCGCCGGATGCGCCATCAACCAGGCGACCGCCACGGCTGTTGCATCTACCTCATACGCCTCTGCCATCTGAGTTAACGCTGCCAATAACGCCGGACGTGACCCATCAAACAATGCCCCACCTGCCAAAGGTGACCAGGCCATTGGCGCAATTTGCCGTTCTTGCAAATAGGCGATATCACCATTGATAAAAGCTTGATTGGCAACAACGGAGATCTCAATCTGGTTGGTCACAAGAGGCTGTGACATCGCAGATTGCAGCAACGTCCAATCATGCAATTTAAAGTTAGAGACGCCAACAGCTTTAACCTTACCCTCTTGGATGAGGCGGTCCAACGTCGCGCCAGTTTCATTGTGATCCATGAAGGGATCAGGGCGGTGAACAAGCAACAGGTCAATCTGATCAATCCCCATCAACCGCAAGCTATCTTCGACAGACTGTGTAATGTGGGCGGCACTTGTGTCATAATATTTCACCCGCGCGGCGGCATGGCGTCCGACAGGGGCGATGATATCGCATTTGGTGACAATCTCGATTTTGTCTCGCAAATGCGGCGCTTGCTTTAGCGCGGTCCCTAAAATTTCCTCAGCCTCGTAGCCACCATAAATATCGGCCTGATCCATTGTCGTGATATCTTGTTCTAAACAGGCTTCGATTTTGGCTTGCACATGCGCAGGAGAGGTATTGTCATCATCCCCTAGGCGCCACATGCCATAAATTAAACGAGATAGTGATAGATCGTCTGTTAACGCAATTCTTTCCATTATTTTCGGTCTCCGGCACCAAGCGGGGTTGCAGGTTTTTGCGATGGCACACGGCCATATTCATGAGGCAAAGAACAAGTCTTAACCTCTGGTAAAATCAATTTTCCTATATAGTCACATTCATCCAAATGAGGATAGCCGGAAAAAATAAATGAGCGCATACCCATCTTTTGATAGGACTCAATCTCGCTCAAAATCTGATCAGCAGAGCCAACAAGCGCCGCACCGCAACCAGAACGGGCGCGACCAACACCTGTCCATAGATGCGGCTCAATAAATCCCTCCATATCGGCTAATTCGCGGTTACGTGCCTGACGAGACACACCAAGAGAGGTTGAATCAAGCGCCCGCTCACGAATGGCTTTACCCGCATCATCATCAAGCTGTGAGACAAGCTCTCTCGCATATTCGCGTGCCTCTTGTTCGGTATCGCGTACTACCATATGAACGCGTAACCCATAATCCAATGTGCGGTTATAGGCGGCTGCGCGTTCATGAACTGTGCGCATTCTTGCTGCCAAATCTTCTTTGGTCTCTGGCCACATCAGATACACATCACAATGCTGGGCGCATAGCTCTACAGCGGCAGGAGAGTACCCCCCGAAATAAAGCAAGGGGCCACCATTTTGCTGATATGGTTTAGCAGGGTCCGTTGGTACGCCGGCGAATTGATAAATCTCGCCCTCGTAATTTATTTCATCTTGTGTCCAGGCTTGGCGCAAAATTTCAACCACTTCCCGAGACCGTTGATAGCGATAGGCGCTATCTTCGACTTGGCCTGGAAAATCTGAACTGATGATATTGATGGTCAAACGCCCTTCTAGCATATGATCAAGCGTCGCAATGGTTCGTGCCAGCATGATGGGCTGCATCTCACCGCAGCGTACAGCTGCCAACAAATTCATCTGTGATGTTAAGGGCGCACACCCTGCCACAAATGATAAAGTATCTTGCCCCACTTGATAGGATGAAGGGCACAAAATATTCCGAAAGCCATGCGACTCAGATCGTTTTACAATCTCTGAACAATGCGCCCAGCTTGATTTTAACGCCTTATCAGGCACACCCAAAAATTGGTAATCATCTGAACATAGCGCAGAGAAAAAACTAACCTCGGCAGCATCTAGTTCAGGACTTGTAATTGGCACAATGGTCATAATGGTCACCTTTTTATTTGCCAGACATGATGAGTGACGCTACCAGTAGAAAGATAGTAAATCAATAGTGTATCAATTAACTTTCACCAGATGACAAAACCAAGCACCTCTCTTATCCATGCGGCCTTACCACGCTACCGACAAATTGCTGAACAGATTGCGCGGCAAATCGAAGCTGGACATCTCGTGGTGGGGCAAAAGCTACCACCAGAACGTGATATGGCAGCGCAATATGAGGTGGCAGTTGGCACCATCCGAAAGGCCCTCGCCCATTGTGAAGAATTGGGCCTTTTGACGCGCAGACAAGGCTCTGGGAATTATGTAACTGATGCCGAACGCAGCGGCGCCCTCTATTCCTTTTTTCGCTTGGAATTACCGGATGGGGGCGGGTTACCGCGCGCCGAAATGCTAGCTATTGATACCATGACAAAACCTGGACACTTGCCAGCATTTGGGGGCGCCCCAACAGCCCACCGGTTTCGTCGCAAACGCTATCTAGATGATAGATGCGTGGCCTTGGAAGAAATTTGGCTGGATGCCAGCACGCACCCTGCCCTGCCAGCGACAGAGATTTCGGAATCGCTTTACCTCTATTACAGGGATTGCCTTGATATCTGGATTACCCATGCCGAAGATTCGCTGTCATTGGGCCAATTCCCCGACTGGACGCCGCAAGATTTTCCTGTTCCTGCGGGGGAGAATGCTTGTCTTGTGGAACGGTTTAGCTATGTTGAGCACAGGCAGAAAATTGAATATTCCCGCACCTGGTTTGATAGCCGATTTGCCCGCTATGTGGCGCGATTGACGTAAGAGAAGAGTGAAAATGACAACGCATTATGGAATCATTGGCTGTGGCATGATGGGCCGCGAACATCTGCAAAATATTGCCCTATTAGATGATACATCTGTTGCGGTAATCTATGAGCCTGATGCCGCTATGGCAGAGGCAGCACTTGCCCTTTGTCCTGACGCACGCCTCGCCTCTTCGCTTGATGACCTGCTATTATCTCCTGAACTTGATTGCCTTGTCATTGTCAGCCCAAATCATTGTCATATGGAACAATTAGACGCCATCGCTAAGCGTGTGACATTGCCGATTTTGGTCGAAAAGCCACTTTTCACCGACCCACAAGACTTGGCAAAAATCAAAGCCTTTCAAGCAAGCTATAACGCCCCTGTTTGGGTGGCAATGGAATATCGCTATATGCCACCTATGCAACAATTCCGTGACAGGCTTGCGGATGTTGTTGGTGATTTGAAAATGCTAACCATCACAGAACATCGGTTCCCCTTCCTACAGAAAGTTGGGGATTGGAACCGTTTCAATGAGAATTCAGGTGGTACATTTGTTGAAAAATGCTGTCATTTCTTTGACTTGATGCGCCTCATAATCGATAGCAACCCTATCCGTGTCATGGCATCTGGTGGGCAAGAGGTGAACCATTTAGACGAGGTTTATGACGGTCGGGCTTCAGATATTTGGGATTGCGGCTATGTGATTGTCGACTTCGCCAATGGCAAGAGAGCGCTGCTTGAACTCTCTATGTTTGCGGAAGGCTCAGAATATCAGGAAATGGTGCATGCCGTTGGCCCTGAAGGTAAATTAGAGGTCAAGCTCCCTGGTCCGGCACGATTATGGTCTGGCGCTGAGGATAAGCGCCCGGTGCCAAAATTGATTGAGAGCCCGCGCGTACCCTGCGCGCCTATTGAGATTGCGTGCCCTATTGATGAGACGATTTTGGCAGCTGGCGATCATAATGGCTCCACCTTTTTCCAACATCAGAAATTTTTGCATGTCGTGCGCGGCACAGGCGAGGTAGAGGTCACGCTCGATGATGGCATTTGGGCGGTGCGAATGGGTATGGCAGCCCAGGAATCTGCACGCACGGGCAAAGCCATCACCTTTGATGAGTGAAGCGCCCCCTAGGCTGCTGCCAGCTGGGGCTTTTTCTCTTTGATCGGCAGATGGACGATGGTTGACAATAAGCCCGTGCCAACACCAACCCACCAGACAACGCTATAGGACCCAAACTGGTCATATAATGTGCCGCCAAGCCACACGCCCGTGAAAGAGCCAAGCTGGTGCGAGAAGAACACCACGCCATACAATGTGCCCATATAGCGCAAACCATACAGATGCGCTACCAAACCAGAGGTGAGCGGCACCGTCGCTAGCCATAAAGAGCCCATCACCACAGAGAAAATCAACACAGTTGTTGGCGTAATTGGCATAATGATAAACCACGCTGCAATGAGCGTGCGCCCGCCATATATCAAAGCTAGCAAATTCTTCTTGCGGAAGCGGTTACCTAACGCACCAGCGGTAATTGTACCTACAATATTAAACAGCCCAATGACACCAATGGCGAGCGCCCCTAAAGCGGCAGTTGTGGTGATGCCTAATTTGGCAAGGATACTATCAGGGCTAATGGCAGCGCAGGCTTCTGTGACCAGCGCTGGAAAATGAGCTGTGACGAAAGCCAACTGAAACCCACAGCTAAAGAACCCGATAAAAATCATGATATAATTGGGATCTTTGGCAGCACGGAACAGAATTTCGCCCAAGGATTCTTCAAGCTCTGCCTTGCTTGCTTTGTAGCCAGATCGCATGAAGGGCAGGCAGAGAAGTGAGAGTGAAATCATACCTGCGAAAATGATAAAGACACTCGACCAGTGCATCGAATTCAACAGATATTGCGCAAGTGGCGGACCGACAACCTGACCAGCGCTACCAGCTGCGGTGGTGATACCAAGGGCAAGGGATCGGTTTTTATCAGAGGCGGCGCGTCCTACTACCCCTAGCACAACACCAAAACCTGTGCCGGCGATCCCAAACCCAACCAGAATTTCGAGCATCTGATGTCCGAGGGCAGTGGTTGAATAAGCACTAAACACCATGCCTGCCGCATATAACAAAACACCGATGATAATAGCGCGCCTATCACCCAAACGTTCGGCAAACGCCCCAAAGAGCGGCGTCGCAATACCCCATGCTAAATTCTGGATCGCGATCGCAAGTGAAAACTCACTGCGTAACCAGCCTAAATCAGCCGCAATTGGAATCTGGAACACGCCAAAGCTGGCACGGATGGTGAAGCTCAGGAAGAGAACAATGCTAGAAGCAATCAGGATCGGTGTAAAAACAGAACGAGACGGTGTCACAATCAGAGCTCTTTTCAAAACAGTCAGGACAAGGCAGGATAAAACCCGCTAGACTTTCACCATAAGCGGTGGAACCAAAACAAACAAATAGAAAGCGTAAGCGGCGATGTCTTTCATCATTATTTTAAAATTTTTCCATTTTCTATCTTTGTTTTTTGCAGGTGGCATTGGCATTGGTGGTGCAGTCATTCAGTCGCTTCATGCCAAAGCGGGCGAGGCCCCATCCCCACTCACACGCAAAGCGCTTCATATATTAGCGATTATGGGGCTTGTCGCTCTTATCGTGATATGGCTAACAGGCATCGCGCTGCATCATGCGCTCTATGAAGGGGCGTTTCTCAATCATGCCTTTACCCTGAAATTAGGCGGGGCTGCAATTTTGCTAGGCACCTCTATCTTATCAAACGTTATGCTCTATCGGGCAAGCCGTGGCGGACAGGCGGTCAATCCCCTAGTGATGAGGCGCTTGACGGCCCTTAGCCGGTTTGCTCTTATCATCGTGATTGGGGGAGCAGCCGCCGCATTTACCATATAAAGGAGCATACAATGACGCAGTATGACTTACTCATTGGCGATCCCTCTTACTCAAGCTGGTCTTTGAGAGGCTGGCTTGGCTTTCAGGCTTTTGGCATCCCAACGAATAGCACAATCACGCGCTTCTATGAGCCAGGGTTTCACCAAGATTTACTGCCCTTTGCCCCCGCAAAAACCGTGCCAGTTGTGCGTGCCGCCGACCAATCTCTCTGGACAGATAGCCTGACGATTATTGAGGAATTGGCATCACGTCATCCAGAGGCCGGCTTGCTTCCCGCTGATCCTGTGAAGCGGGCTTTAGCGCGCTCGCTTATGGCAGAAATGCATAGCTCTTTTTCTGCACTGCGCACTGAGTGCCCCATGAATACGCGCCTTGCTTATGAGGATGTGCCAATCTCAGACGCGCTCGCGGCAGATTTAGCCCGCATTGATAAGCTATGGGCGGTGACAGAAGACAGTTCAGGCCCTTGGCTTTGTGGCGACTATTCGGCCGCAGATGCCTTTTATGCCCCTGTTGCCGCACGCATCGCTGGCTATAGCCTTCCGGTATCTGAAACATCTAAAAAATATGTCGAAGCGCACCTCACCCATCTTCCGTTTCGCCAATTTAGGGCGTTGGGCCTCACCTTCCCTGCGCAAGAAACCTATAAACGAGATTATGCTATAAAGGCGTGGCCAGGACCAAAACCGCTTGTCGCGACGGCCACATCACACACCAACGCCGTGAATGAGGCTTGTCCGTATTCAGGGAAAGCTGTGACAGATTTCCTAGAGATGGATGGCAAGGTCTATGGGTTTTGCAATCAGAGATGCCGCGATAAAACCGTGAATGATCCTGCGGCATGGCCGGCCTTTATGGCGCTTGTTGGGTAACATCCTGCAAGCGCTTCGCATCCACCCTGTCGGCAATGGTTGCCAAACCAGCAAAGGCATCGTCATCTATCACATCCATCTGTGATAGGCCGAGCAACTCTGATAGCGCGGTAAAAGCATCGGTTTTTGTGAACGCCAAAAGGTGGTCTCTGATAGCGTCTTTCTGGGCGCCATAAGGCGCGGCGCATAAAAATGGCAAGCCAGGACGCGCCGGCGTATAATCAATGATATTTAGGGCCTCTGCTAACTCGGGAATGGCATGAGCGGCTAGATGAAAGCTTACCTCATCAATGGCTGCTATATCAGCCTCCCCTTTTGCGACAGCGAGAAGTGAGGCACGATGGGCCCCTGTCAATTGCACATTATCAAGCTGCGCACGGCGCTGCTCCTCCCACCAATCATGCAAGGCATAATCACCTGAAAAAGACCCATAATGATTGATAGCACAGCGAGGCGCCTTACCAGATGCCAGCTCATAGCCAGGTGCCGCGATAATGACAGACCGGTAATGCCCTGCTGGCACGGCGCTGGCAGCGAGGGAGAAAGAGGCAAGATAATGATAGCTATCTTGATGGCGCGCATAATCAATGCCGCATATCTGACCACAGATGAACCCATCGCCCCTCTCTGGGATCGCAAGTGATGACATATGTGTGGCTAAGGCCGCGAAATGGGGCGCGCTGGCATCATCAAGATACATATCAAATTTAAAGCTCATCCGACATCCTTATGACGTGCCTTTGTGATAAAGACAGGTGGACGCAACCAAGCCGGCACCGAGAAGAAAAACCGCCGAAAAACAACATGATAACCTGAGAAATGATAATCGCCTGCCCGCGCGAGCCACGCCTGTTTCTGGGCCATAAATGTCTCATGAATTTGGTACCAGCGCAAATGCGGCAAATCATGATGTATCACATGATAATTATTATTCAAAAATAAGAGCCGCCAGAGCCAGCCTGCTTCGATCAAAACAGTATCATGGGCTGAGTAGTGCGAGCTGCGATGTTCAATATAAGACCGCACAGACAACAACGCTAATGAAGGAATAACTGAATACAGGATATAGCTCGTAACGGTCACATAAGGGGACGCCATCACCAGACCAATGATTGGCACAGCAAACAGAAGATGTAAGAGCCAGTGCCGCCTCACCTGCCCCTCACCAGCATAGAACAAGCCCCATTCACGGCGCAAAAAGACAAATGCCCCCCACAACCCTGATAGTAGCAGCCGGCCACCCCCGTGATGATATATCATCTGAAAGAACCGAGACGTGCCATGTAAGCGTTGCCAATCATCTTGCGTGATATAAAAGCTCTCGGGATCATGGTCAGGGTGCCCCTTTTCCTCCGTTAGATGATGCTGCTGATGCGTTGTGACATACCGATCATACGGATATAGCAATCCTAATGCGGGACGCACCAATAGATCATTCCACCGGCGAGAGGCCACGATATGCCCATGCACAGCCTCATGCTGTAACGATGAATGCAACACCAATAACAAGGCGCATAATAGGTGAATGGCAGCCGTCTCTGCCCCGCCTGACAATACTGGCAATCCTAGGAAAAGACTTCCCCCCCAGAGGATGTAAACCAAACCAAGGAGCCAAAGAGATGAATAATATGTGATATAAAACCTAGCCTGTTTCATGGCCTAAGTGTTGCCACAAAACCCTATTCCATGGCAGAGGTCAGATGAGTATCATTTGTTTATAATTCAAAATAAATATGGTATATTTTATATAAACATAAGATATTTTATAGTTTTACATCATGGATAAACGCGACATACATCAGCTCTTTCAAGAGCGGCTTTTACAGATGATCCAACAATCTGGCCTGAGCAAGGGAGAATTTGCGCGCCTTGCCCAGATCGATCGCTCAGCACTCTCACAATTATTGGATAAGCAATCAACACGCCTCCCGCGGATTGAGACATTGGTGACGATTGCACGCACTCATGATGTGTCACTTGATTGGTTGATGGGATTGTCTGAGACCGGGCAAAAAGACACATCCGTCACGAGCGCCATTGAATTGCAGGAATCAGACCATCGCGATGAAGACAGTATTTTATCAGCGTGGCGACGCGAATCTTTGGGGCAGAAGATCCGCTATATTCCGTTTCAGCTACCAGATATTTTCTGCCTACCCGACGTCTTTAACTATATGACCAAGCGCGATAAATTGCTTACCCACTATCGCACCGTTCAGGCTGAACAAAATCTGAGCTTTGTTGAAAGACCAGAGACAGATATGGAAATTGTGATGCCGCTGCAAAGGCTGTTATCATTTGCGAGCGGTAAAGATATTTGGTCTGAATTGCCAGTCTCGCTGCGGCGCAAACAGCTGGAGCATCTGGGCCAATTAGCCGAACAATTCTATCCAACAGTGCGGTTGTTTTTAATCGATGGGCTAACCACCTATGCCGCACCTCTCACTATTTTCGGCCACCAGCGGGTCGCCATTTATTTGGGTGATAATTTCCTCGTGCTCACAGGCAATGAAGTCATTAATACCTTCATCACTTATTTTGATGGCTTTATTAAGCAGGCCGAAATTCACCCCCATGAATTCACCGACTGGCTGATGCGTCATTGTCGCTAGATAGCCGGCATCTCATCATAAGCGAGGCGAAA
>WTJA01000044.1 GCA_011524995.1 Alphaproteobacteria bacterium
CAGCTAGGCCAATCACATCATTTACCTGTACTTCGCGGCAGGCGCGCACACACAAGTTACACTGAATACACGCATCCATATTCACTGCAATGGCTGGATGAGAGCTGTCAGCTTCTGGTGAGAAAGAAGCCGGGAAACGGCTATCTTCAACTTCTTGGGCATCAGCGAATTGCCATAATTGGCTTTGCGGATCATGCGCGGCTTCTTTTGGTGGTTGGTCAGATACCAATAATTCCATCACCATTTTGCGCGCTGTCTCAGCGCGTGTCGTCGCGGTTTTTACGACCATGCCATCTGTTGGCTTACGCAAACAAGAAGCCGCAAGCACCCGTTCGCCCTCAATTTCCACCATGCAAGCGCGGCAATTGCCATCGGCGCGATAGCTGTCATCATCCTTATAGCAAAGATGGGGGATATCGGTGCCTTCGCTTTTGGCGATTTGCCAGATGCTCTTATCGGCATCAGCTTTGACTATTTTACCATCAAGCTCAAATTCAACAAATTTTGTCATTGTCGTTACGCCTTATCTGTCATCGCTGGTGAGATGGTTGGCACATCGTCAGGGAAATGTTTCATCACAGAGGTAAGAGGGTTGGAGGCCGCTTGACCCAAACCACAAATAGACGCATCTGCCATAGTTTGTGACAGCTCACCTAGCAAAGCTGTGTCGACTTGAGGCTCGCTCATCAGCATCACAGCCTTCTCAGTCCCATTCCGGCATGGTGTACATTGCCCACATGATTCATGCTTAAAGAATTGCATCAGATTCAAAGCTGCATTCCACATATTATCATGGTCTGACAAAACAACCACGGCGTGCGAGCCGACAAAACAGCCTTCCTCGGCTAATTTGCCGCCAAAATCGAGTGGGATATCTGCTTTAGCGGCTGGCAAAATGCCGCCAGAGGCGCCGCCTGGTAAATAGCCTTTGAAATTATGACCCTCTGCCATGCCGCCACATAGCGCGATTAACTCAGCCACTGTGCTGCCAGCAGGGGCTTTCACAAGACCAGGATTGGCAACGCGCCCTGATACGGAGTAGGTGCGGAAGCCAGGATGGTCTGCGCTGCCTTGGTCATTAAACCAATCAGCCCCTTTTTCGACGATGTCACGGATCCAGAATAAGGTTTCAACATTATTCACAAGTGTAGGGCGTCCGAACAGCCCGACCTCAGCCACATAAGGCGGGCGTTGGCGCGGAATGCCTCTTTTGCCTTCGATTGATTCAATCATCGCTGATTCTTCGCCGCAAATATAGGCGCCAGCGCCACGACGAAGCTCAACCACTGTATGATCATCAAGGCCGGCAGCATGAACTTTTGCCAATTCCTCTTTTAATAGCGCTAGGATTTCAGGATATTCATCACGCATATAAATATAGCAATGATCAATACCAACGCTCGCAGCGGCAATCAAAATGCCTTCGATCATGCGATGCGGGTCTGTTGTGAGGTAAAACCGGTCTTTGAATGTCCCAGGCTCACCTTCATCGCCATTAATCGCCATGAGGCGTGGGCCGTCATAACCAGCCACAATTGACCATTTACGCCCTGTTGGGAAACCAGCACCGCCCAAGCCGCGCAAGGCTGACGATGATAGCGCACCAATGATATCAGCGCCTGTTTTTTCCCCCGATTTCAAAGCTTTTAATAGCTGGTACCCTCCTTGGGCAACATAAGCGTCAAAATCGATATAGTCAGGACTATCATGATGAGGGGCAGGGGCCGCGGCACGGGCACGCAAGCTGTCTGTTGTTACATGGCTGACAAGGTCATGCCCATCAGCGGCTGCAGGTGCTTTATCACAGGCACCAATGCAAGGCGCAGGCACAAAGCGAACGTCATCACCGGCGCTTGCTTGCAATTCAGCTAGAATTGTCTCGCCGCCAGCCATCATGCAGGACAGGGATGTGCAAACACGAATGGTCCGTTTGGCAGGGGCGGTCTCGCCCTCTTTGACGAGGTCAAAATGATCGTAGAAGCTGGCTACTTCCCACACTTCTGCCATCGGTATCTTCATCAGATGCGCCAGCGCTGCTAAATTCTCGGCAGAGAGATGCCCATGTTCATCTTGGATGATATGCAAATATTCGATCAACATATCCCGCTGGAAAGTTGCGCCAGACAGCAATGTTTCCACATGGCGCAATGCAGCTGGATCGGTCAGGCGGCCTTTTGGCTTAAAGCGGCCTTTGCGGCCTTTTTTCTGAGATGGTGTCTGGGCGTTATCAAACGAATCAGGCATAGCGCATTTCCATATCATAGCTGCACATAAATGGGTCGCATTACCCTAGCACAAATATGAAAATGACTATAGAATTTCTGGCTTAATCTGTTCTGTCACCGACAGCGATCAAAGTGACATGTTCACAATTAATCATAATCTTGCCAGCTTCAGGGAAATTCACCACAACACGCATGCCTGTAATGGACTGCACCTGCCCAATGCCCCATTCAGGTTTTTCGGGATGTTTGACAAATTCACCAAGGGTAAAATCCAAAAATTGTGCCATCAATGCCTGCCTGTGATCAAAGCTGCCAGTCTGGCGTTCGTTGTATCACATGAAAGGGCAGTGATGGTCTAAAAAATAAGGATAAAATGGTCGAAAGGCCATGGTGAGGCGTTTTCTTGTGAGGCTCATCAATGGATGCTGGCGCGTCCATCTTCTAATTCGATTAATTTATAGCCTTGGCCCCATACCGTTTCGATGCGCACACCGCGCATCCCGGCTATTTTCAATTTGTGGCGTAATTTACAGACAAATACATCCACGATTTTGGATTCAGGCTCATCTCTGCCGCCATATAAATGGCTGATAAAAGCTGATTTGCTGAGCACTGCGCCACGCCGTACTCCTAAGAGGTTTAAAATCTCATATTCTTTTCGTGTTAGGGCGAGGTGGCGGCCATTCACACTGACAGTTTTGCGCTGCAAATCAATCATCATATTTCCCACTTCAATCTGCAGGGAATTATGGCCGTTAGCGCGGCGAATAATTGCTTCGAGATGGGCGAGTAGTTCATGCTTATCAAAGGGCTTGCTGAGATAACCATCGGCACCGGCGCCAAGCGCCATGATGCGGTCGTCGACCGAGTTATTCCCCGAAACAACAAGGATGGGAACCAGCTGCTTTTCTTTTTTGGCCCGGATGAGGCGCGCCAGACGCGTGCCATCGCCATCTGGTAGTTTTAAGTCAAGTAACACAGCATCAATTTCATTTAAACTTAGTTCTTCCAAGGCATCATGAATGGTTGTAGAGGCAACAGTGAAATAGCCCGCTTGTTCCAATGTCATAGAGACGGCATCTGCCACAATAGGATCATCTTCCACCACCAAAATATTCATCTATTTGCCTTTCCGAAATTGAACACTTTATGTCTATGCGCTGCAACCATAGGGAGGAAATTCCCCCAGATGCGTTATAGGGTGCACAACAAAAGATGAGTGGGATCATCTCTTCAGGCAAATCACATCTTCGTGATTAATAATTCCTTAATAATTAGGAGTTATGACTTAGCCGCAATGCAGGATTGGCATGAGGCGATATCATGATCATCTCTATGAAAAAATCTAACTTGCGCAAAAAGGTGAATCTCATTATTTTAGCGTTTCACTTTTTGGACTGTCTGATTGCACTGGGGCGCTGGTACTTTCGTATCAGCCGCAGTGGTAGGAAAAAAAAGGAGACCATTTGTGTCATCTGCGAAAACAAAATTAGACGACGCTGTATCTGCAACTTTGCTTCCTGAGGGCTATAAGCCATCAGCTGATGAAGAGTTTATGAACCCGCTCCAGCTTGAATATTTTAAGCAGAAGCTGCTGAAATGGCGCGCTGAGCTTTTAAATGAAGCCAACCAGACACTACAGAATCTCTCGACTGAATCGCTTCACAAGCCTGACCAAATGGACAGAGCGCAAATTGAAAGCTCGGCTGCTCTTGACCTGCGGACAAGAGATAGAGAGCGTAAATTAATTCAAAAAATTGAGTCTGCGCTTCGCCGTATTGAGGATGGCAGCTATGGCTATTGTGAAGATACAGATGAGCCGATTAGCCTTGAGCGCCTTGAAGCACGACCGATTGCCTCAATGACGATTCAGGCGCAAGAACGGCATGAAAAGATGGAACGCATTCATCGCGACGATTAAGTCATCATAATGTAAGATATAATTATTGGTAAGGCAGGCGCTTTCAGGCGCCTGTTTTTTTGCGCTTTCTTAACCATTCCTCAAGACTAAGGAAATTTTGTAATAATCTGTTAACCTTTTTACTTTACACTGCTCTTTTAAGTTGTTTATATCTTTTTTTATTAGGGAATGACGAGTGTTTATGTGGTCATAATCTGGCCAGCTTTGTAAGGTGATAAGGGAAGGCAGTGTGCGGCTGCCAGCGATAATAGGTCCCTATCTATTATCCAAATCAATGAATGTTAGAGCGAGCCGCCTACCTAGGCGCGCGTTCCATTGATGTCAGGGACCCTTTATGCCGGTAAAAAAAGATGCCTCAACTTGCACCTCACATGAGGTGAATATCGCCTCTTCAGGTGGTCGTCGTCTCTCAGCGCATGAGCAGCATATGAAACATATCATTCATGATGCTAATCACTGCTTGATGTTGATTGCGATCGCAGGAGACCAGATTGAGCGTCAAATTGGCCAAGGGCAATTAACGCCACATGAAGGAGACGGGGCAGGGGCGTCGGCACGTGCTGCCATCTCAATTCTGCGGCAAAATGTGGATGTGGTGTCCCGGTTACTGTCCTCCTTAAATGGGGAGTTGGTGTGCAAGGAGCAATTATCATCCCTCACAGCTGCGCAATTTCACCCCTTTTTGCAGGCGCAATTGCAAGAATGGCAGTTGATTGTTGGGGGAGAGATTCATATCTCACTCTCACAAAAACCTTTTGCAGGTGCTGTTACGGTGAAATTGGTTGCGCTCAAGCGGGCACTATTAAACCTCATTATTAATGCAATGGATGCGCTACAAGAGGTTGAGAGACCTTATAAGGAAATACGTATCTCTGTGCGCCCTTGCCATCAACAGCTTTATATTCATATCCAAGATAATGGCGCTGGTATTGCGGAAGACTTTACCCCCCATATGTTCCAAGATGGCGTGTCTAGTAAAGATCCGACCACCGCCTATCGTGGGTTGGGTCTGCCATCGACCAAAAAATTGGTGGCCAGCTGGGGCGGTGTCTTGCGTTATATTCCCCAACCAGGGCAAGCAGGCAGTCATTTCATGATAAGCGCGCCCTTAGGTCCCCTACAAAATGACCCTGATTTGTTCTAAATAGCGGTCGCAAATACCCACAGAGCTAACTACAAATGAGAACAAAAGAAGAATTTATGCTTGACAAGTGAGTGGCTTCTGGTGTAAGAACAAAACTAGATCATGTCTTGTTTTGCCTGTGGATGGCTGGACCATCTGGAAAAGGGCAAAAAAGCCAAAATCAGAGTGGTTTGTGGCTGGACAGAGGCAGTAGTTCATGCATGATGGGAGCAGCAAAATGTCAGCACAAATCGTGGATCTCAAAATGAATAATGATGATAAGAATAAAGCGCTAGAAGCAGCGATTGGTCAGATTGAAAAGGCCTTTGGTAAAGGGTCCGTGATGAAATTGGGCCAGCGGGAATCAGTGGTTGATGTCCAAGCTGTTTCAACAGGCTCGCTTGGTCTTGATATCGCGCTTGGCATTGGCGGTTTTCCAAAAGGCCGTATCATTGAGGTATATGGCCCTGAATCATCAGGTAAAACAACTTTGGCGCTCCATGCTGTGGCAGAAGCGCAGAAGGCGGGCGGTAACTGCGCCTTTGTCGATGCTGAGCATGCGCTTGACCCGATTTATGCGAAGAAGCTTGGTGTTGACCTTGATGAGCTCTTAATCTCGCAGCCTGATGCGGGTGAACAAGCGCTTGAAATCGCTGATACGCTTGTGCGGTCTGGTGCGATTGATGTGTTGGTTGTGGATTCGGTGGCGGCCTTGGTACCGCGTGCTGAATTAGAAGGTGAGATGGGTGACACGCATGTCGGTTTGCAAGCGCGCTTGATGAGCCAGGCATTGCGTAAATTGACCTCTTCGATTTCACGTTCGAACTGCTTGGTTATCTTCATCAACCAGATTCGTCTGAAGATTGGTGTGATGTTTGGTAACCCAGAAACCACAACAGGTGGTAACGCCTTGAAATTCTATGCGTCTGTTCGTCTTGATATTCGCCGTATTGGCGCCATCAAGGACAGAGAAGAAGTGGTTGGTAACCAGACAAGAGTGAAAGTGGTAAAGAATAAAGTAGCTGCGCCATTCCGTACGGTTGAGTTTGATATTATGTATGGGGAAGGTATCTCAAAAACAGGTGAATTGCTTGATTTGGGTGTGGCCGCAGGGCTTGTTGAGAAAGCCGGGGCTTGGTTCTCCTATAATGGGCAGCGTATTGGCCAGGGACGTGAGAATTCGAAAACATTCTTGCGGGAAAACCCAGCCATCGCTGATGAAATTGAAATGGCCATCCGTCAAAATGCAGGGCTCGTGCAAGACCAGATGATGGATGCCTCGATTGCACAAGATCCAGAGGCGGAAAGCTAAGTCGGCTCTCCCTCATTTTTTCTCCGATAGATATGATAAGGCCACCTCTCTGAGGTGGTTTTGTCATTTCCAGACGCTTTTGGCAGGTAATCAGGGGTTTTCATGGTCTCCAGACTAGACCAAGACGGCGTTTTCCGTTAGGTATCAGCATAGGAATTCTCTTTAACTCATTGCTTGCAAGGACGTGCCGCACGATGTCGAGTGTCAAAGATATCAGATCAGCTTTTTTGGATTATTTTGTAAAACAAGGACATGCGGAAATCGCATCTAGCCCTCTTGTACCTCAAAATGATCCAACATTGATGTTTACCAATGCTGGCATGGTGCAGTTTAAAAATGTCTTTACGGGCATGGAGCGTCGTGATTACAGCCGCGCTGTCACCTCTCAGAAATGTGTACGCGCAGGCGGTAAGCATAATGACCTTGAAAATGTGGGCTATACAGCGCGTCACCACACGTTTTTTGAGATGTTGGGGAACTTCTCTTTTGGTGATTATTTTAAAGAAAATGCTATTGAGTTGGCTTGGAACCTGATCACGGGTGAGTTCGCTCTCAATAAAGAGAAACTTCTTGTTACCGTCTATCATGAGGATGAAGAGGCGGCCGCTTTATGGCGTAAGATTGCCGGCATTTCAGATGACCGTATCATTCGCATCGCTACATCAGATAATTTCTGGTCGATGGGTGACACAGGGCCGTGCGGGCCATGCTCAGAGATTTTCTATGATCATGGCGAACATATTTTCGGGGGCCCTCCAGGCTCACCAGATGAAGATGGCGATCGCTTTATTGAGATTTGGAATTTGGTCTTTATGCAATTTGAGCAGACCGAAACAGAGCGTTTGTCTCTGCCAAAGCCCTCTATCGATACTGGTATGGGCCTAGAGCGGATTGCCGCCGTATTACAAGGCCAGCATGATAATTATGATATTGATTTGATGCGGTCTTTAATTGAGAGCTCAGCGCACCATTCTCAAACTGACCCGGATGGTGACTTTAAAACATCTCACCGCGTCGTGGCCGACCATTTGCGGTCTGCTGGTTTCCTGATTGCTGATGGTGTTTTGCCATCCAATGAGGGGCGCGGCTATGTGTTGCGCCGCATTATGCGACGGGCGATGCGCCACCTCCATCAGATGGGGTGCAAGGATCCCGTCATGCATGAATTAGTGCCGACTTTGGTCTCTGAAATGGGTGGCCATTTTGATGAGTTGGTGCGTGCGCAAAGCCTTATCTCTGAGACGTTGAAGCTTGAAGAGACGAGATTTAAAGAAACTGTCGGACGCGGTATCAAGATCTTGAATGAAGAGGTAGACGGCAAGGGCGAAGGTGGCACATTAGCAGGTGATAAGGCATTCCGGCTCTATGATACCTATGGCTTCCCTCTCGATTTGACGCAAGATTTCTTGCGTGGTTATGGCTGGCAAGTGGATGTGGCTGGCTTTGACGAAGCTATGGCGGCGCAAAAAGCAGCTGCGCGTGCTGCCTGGACTGGATCAGGGGGCACAGCCGAACAAGCGGTGTATCTTGAGCTTGCTGATGCCCATGGGGCGACCGAATTCTTGGGCTATGTTCAAAATACTGCCGAAGCAGAAGTGCAAGCCATGCTAAAAGACGGCGCTGTTATTGAGGCCGCTGCAACAGGCGACAAGATTGAACTTGTGCTGAATCAAACCTGTTTTTATGGCGAATCTGGTGGCCAGCTAGGTGACACAGGTGAGGTATCATGGGCGTCAGGCACAGCCCAGGTTACGGATACCACAAAGACAGCGGCGGGATTATTCCTTCATCATGTCGAAATCACCTCAGGCACGCTAGCAAAGGGTGAGGCCGTTCAGTTGCAGATTGATGATGTACGCCGGTCAATGACACGGGCGAACCACTCAGCGACCCATCTATTGCATGAAGCTTTGCGCGAAGTGCTAGGCGACCATGTGGCACAGAAAGGCTCCATGGTTGGGCCGGACAGATTGCGTTTTGACTTCTCGCATCAGAAAGCTGTCTCAGATGACGAGCTAGCAGCGGTAGAAGAGATCGTGAATGAGCGCATCATTATGAATAATGATGTGACAACAAGATTAATGACACCTGATGAAGCAATTGCCGAAGGGGCGCTGGCCTTATTTGGCGAGAAATATGGCGATGAGGTGCGTGTTGTCTCAATGGGGGGCCCAACTGAGGTTGAAGGGCGTTCGGCATGGTCAGTTGAATTATGTGGCGGCACACATGTCTCTCGTACAGGTGACATTGCTGTCTTGAAGATTGTATCTGAGAGTGCGGTCGCTGGCGGTGTTCGTCGTATTGAAGCGGTTACCCAAAAAGGTGCGCGCAAATGGATGACTGAAAAAGATAATCAGCTCTCTGCGGTCGCCCAGCTATTGAAAACAGCACCAGAGCAGGTCGCAGAGCGTGTGGCGGCCCTGATTGACGACCGCAAAAAGCTCGAAAGAGATATGAGCGAGCTACGCAAAAAGCTGGCCACGGGTGGCGGCGCCGCGCAAGAGGCAGAAACAATAGGCAACATCCAATTCATCGGCAAAATTCTTGATGATGTTCCGGCTAAGGACTTAAAGCCTATGGCGGATGAATTGAAATCATCAGGCTCTGGACTTGTTATCGCCCTGATTGCCAGAAGCGATGATAAGGCCAGTCTTGTTGTGAGTGTAAGCGCTGATGCCACTGATAGCTTTAATGCGGTAGACCTTGTAAAAATTGGCTCATCTGCATTAGGCGGCAAAGGGGGCGGTGGCCGCCCTGACATGGCGCAAGCTGGTGGCCCAAATGGTGCCGCTGCAGAGGCTGCTCTAACCGCCATCAAAGAGGCGCTCTCCTCATAAAGGGGGAGGCCAAGCCTCATCATTAAAATAAGACAAAAGAAAAGGCGCTGAAATCAGCGCCTTTTTGATTTTTTATATCTGGTGTCTACTACGACGCCATCGCGGCTTTCAGATTTTCATCCAAAGCATCTAAGAACTCATCAGTTGTCAGGAATGGCTGGTCAGCGCCGATCAACAAGGCCAAATCTTTGGTCATCTTGCCTTTTTCAACCGTCTTGATGCAGACCTCTTCCAATGTGTTGGCGAATTTCTCAACTTCTGGCGTGTTATCGAAGCGCGCACGATAGGTAAGGCCTCTTGTCCAGGCAAAGATTGACGCAATTGGGTTTGTTGATGTTTGCTTGCCTTGCTGGTGCTGGCGATAGTGACGTGTCACTGTGCCATGCGCTGCTTCAGCTTCAACAGTTTGCCCATCTGGTGTCATCAAAACTGATGTCATCAAGCCAAGCGAGCCAAAGCCTTGTGCGACAGTGTCTGATTGCACATCACCATCATAGTTCTTACATGCCCAAACAAAACCGCCATCCCATTTCATGGCACAAGCAACCATATCATCAATGAGGCGGTGCTCATATGTGATGCCAGCAGCAGCGAACTTCTCTTTAAATTCAGCTTCGAACACTTCTTCAAACAAATCTTTGAAACGACCATCATAGGCCTTCATGATTGTGTTCTTTGTTGACAGATAAACTGGCCAGCCAAGGTCAAGACCATAATTCATACAAGCTCTGGCGAAACCACGAATTGACTCATCAAGGTTATACATCGCCATAGCCACGCCGCCTTCTGGGAAGTCAAACACATTATGTGTTGTGGCAGGGCTGCCATCAGCAGGTTGGAAAGTAAGGGTCAAAGTACCAGCACCTTCAACAACCATATCTGTGGCGCGATACTGGTCACCAAACGCATGACGGCCAATGACGATAGGACGTGTCCAGCCAGGGACAAGGCGCGGAACGTTAGAACAGATAATCGGCTGTCTGAATACAGTACCACCTAGAATGTTACGGATTGTCCCATTTGGTGAGCGATACATCTTTTTGAGGTTAAACTCCTCAACGCGCGCTTCATCAGGGGTAATCGTCGCGCATTTTACGCCAACACGGTGCTCTTTAATAGCGTTTGCAGCATCAATCGTAATTTGGTCATCAGTGGCATCACGAGATTCCATGCCCAAATCGAAATATTTCAGGTCAATGTCCAGATATGGGAAGATCAATTTATCTTTGATCTTCTGCCAGATAATTCTGGTCATTTCATCGCCGTCCATTTCAACGATTGGATTTGCTACTTTAATTTTTGACATAAGATCTTCCCCTATAGGTAACAATCAGGAGTGGGGCGCTAGCTCTCTGGCAAAGCGCGCAACTGTGTGTCGTCTCTATAGCGATTTATGACAAAATTTGCAAGTTTTGGAGGTGTTCCTGCGCTAAAAATAATCGGAAATGCAGTTTGCCATTTCGTTATATTCATGTGCCCAGAAAATATCACTGACCTCTGAAGTGTGCACAAATCCCTCATCAGCGATGTGAGATAATAGCTCGCGCATGGGATCCCAATAGCCATGAGGCGAATAGATAAAGACCGGTCCGGACAATTTGCCTAATTGCCGCCAGGTGAGGACTTCCATCGTTTCATCAAGCGTTCCTAGCCCGCCAGGTAGAATAAGAAACCCATCAGCTGGCTCATACATAAGCATTTTACGCTCATGCATTGTGGTCGTCACAACCATTTTTGACACACCCTGATGGGCCACTTCGATATCTTCCAAAAATTGCGGGATGACGCCCTCAATATAGCCGCCCGCGGCAATAACCCCATCAGCGAAAGCGCCCATCAGGCCGGTGCGTCCGCCCCCATAGATGAAATCAAAACCAGCTTGTGAGAGAGAGCTCGCAAGTGCAGTAGTTGTTGTTTGAATATCGGCTGTTTTGCCAGCAGCAGCGCCAGCGAAGATGCATAATTTAGGCATATTTTCTTAACTCTTTGTCTTTCATTATCTTTTTATCATCGCTTCAGTGTAAAGCTAGTCATCTTTTTTACCAAATCATTGGGCAAGAGATGGATATAGGGGAATTATGATGGCGCTAAATGGCTGAACAAAAGCTAGTAAGAGGCAAAGAACGCTGTTACTCTTTTTATATGAATTAGAGATGTGTGACCAAAGCGGGGGTTCGGGACAACATGAAATCATATACTTTGCCAGCCATCATTGCTGCATCAGTGCTAGCGCTCGTAACTTTACTTTACACGCTCATGGCCCCTGTTACCGAAGAGGCCTCAACTCCGCAATTGGTTGAGGCCACGCCTGTCACAAAAGCACCAGAGGATACAAAGCAAGCTGTTATTGTAACTGAGGCAGAACAAAGCAAAGATAGTGACGCCCCACTGCCAGAACTTATTATTGATATTGCCCGTGTTCAACCGGATGGTATGGCTGTCTTTGCCGGCAAAGGCGCGCCAAATGGCACGATTTTCGTTACCGAAGCTGGGCAAGTGCTTGCCCAAAACGGCATTGATGATAATGGCCAATGGGTAGTATTGCCTGAAGCACCGCTTTCTGCCGGCGCGCATTTATTAGAATTAGAAATGATTACAACTGATGGGCGGCGTGTGCGTGCAGATATCTCGCTCGTGGTTGAGATTTCTGTGACAAAAGATGAAAAGCCGCTTGTGGCGATTGTACCGCAAAGTGATGACGAAACCCCGCGTATCTTACAGGCGCCAGAAGAGCTGGCGATTGCCGAAGCGCCTTCGTCTGATGTCAGTGAAGACACACCATTAAGCGCTAATCCAGAAGTGACCGAAGAAGAAGCAGAAACTGTTGCGGCTTTATTGGGGCAAGAAGATATCTTTATTCAGATTGGGTCGCTTAGCTGGCGTGATGACACCACGTTGGCCGTTCATGGGGTTGCTAGCGGCGGCGCACGTGTAACAGGCGAGATTGGCAATGTGGCACTCATTAGCGCAGATTTGCCAGAGACTGGGCGCTGGACAGTGCTAGCTGATGGCAATCCATTCGCGGCAGGGCCAAACCAAAATTTAACCATTCGCCTGCTGGATGATGAGGGTGATGCGCTCGCCACCACATCTTTGATGATCTCACAAGATCAATTGCGCTCTGGTTTGGATGGCAGCCTCATGGTTGTGGTTCATAAAGGCGATGCCTTATGGCGCATTGCCTATCGTAGCTATGGCCGCGGTGTCCGTTATGTTGATATTTTCAAACGCAACCAGGATAAGATCAATGACCCTGATCTCATCTATCCTAATCAGATTTTTGCCGTACCAGGTGTTGAACAGCCAACGAATGCCCCAACAGAATAGGAGCCAAATCCAATGTCGCCCGTAATTTCAAAGATGACAGCGAGATATCAGCAAATTGGCTGGCCTATCAGTGCGCTTGCTGGTCTTTTGGTTATCGGGCTGACATGGCTATCTCTGCCACTTGGCGTGATTGGTTTTATCGGGTTCTTATATTTGCAACTTTTGGTGCAACAACAAGGTGATTTTTTGCCGTTCGTGGGCACTCTTGATGCCGAGGCGATAGTTGCCCCCATTGAGGGTATAGTCTCATCCATTGAGCATAAATCAGATGCAATAATCATCACTTTCACAGGGCAAGCTACGTCCTCTCAGATTTGTTATTCGCCGGTTAATGGTGTTGTTGAAGATGTCTTATGGATAGATGGAGAATTCACCGAGCCACATGATAATCTGTGGGCGGTTCACGCTGCCCGTCATGAGTGTGTGATTGATATGGGGCGTGATCCTATTATCCTATGCCTGATGGGCACAAAATGGACGCGCTATCTCACCTTGTCCTACACACAAGGGCAATCTATCAATCGAGGTGAGCCATGCGGTCTGTCTTTGTTACGCAGCACAGTGCGCCTCATCATTCCAACGCATTATGATATTGCCGTCCTTGAAGGGCAGCGTGTGCTGGGCGGTCAAACCGTCATAGCAAACCGATGATCGATACTAAAATCAGGCAGTTAATTGACGCGCCTTTGCGCCGAATAGGGCAGCGCCTTGTCAGTGTAGGGCTCACAGCTAATCATTTGACCTATATTGGCTTTTTACTGGGTGTGGCAGCAGGGTGCGCCATCATTCAAGGGGCATTTGGGTGGGCGCTGGCTCTTATTCTTCTCTCGCGTTTGTGTGATGGGCTAGATGGTACAGTGGCGTGCCTGACGGGCCCCACTGATAGGGGCGCCTTTCTAGATATCAGTCTCGATTTCCTATTCTATGCGTTTATCCCTCTCTCTTTTGCCATCTATGACAGCGCCAATGGGCTTGCGGCCGCCTTCTTGTTGTTTTGCTTTATTGGTACCTCTAGCTCTTTTCTGAGTTATGCAGCGATTGCTGAGAAAAGAGGCCAAACGGCGCAATCGCGCGGAAGCAAAGGCATACGCTATCTTGGTGGGCTCACAGAAGGGGCAGAGACGATTGCTTTTTTATGCCTTATTTGCCTGATACCGTCTTACTTCACGCTCTGCGCTTATATATTTGGCGGGTTATGTCTTATCACAATCGCAACAAGGCTCTATCAAGGCTTTATCGATTTTGATGAGGGGTAGGTGCCACTTGTCATCTGATGCCAGATGATTACATCACAAAGCAGTAGAGCCTTATGAAAAGACAAGTGAAAAGAGGAGCGAGTGCTATGGCGCCCAAAATCACAAAATCAAATCGTGAATGGCAGGAAGAATTAACCCCTGAACAATATCGCGTCACAAGACAGCATGGCACTGAGCGTGCCTTTTCCGGCGAATATTGGGATAATCACCGAGAGGGGCAATATCGTTGTATTTGCTGTGATGCGCCTCTCTTTCATTCTGAAACAAAATTTGAATCAGGCACGGGTTGGCCCTCTTTCTATGAGCCATCGCATGACGACCATATTGGCACGAAAACAGATAGAAGCTTTTTCATGAAGCGCACAGAAGTACATTGTAGCCAGTGCGAAGCTCATTTGGGCCACGTCTTCGAAGATGGTCCGGCGCCAACAGGGCTGCGCTATTGCATTAATTCAGCAAGCTTATCCTTTCAGGATGAGGAAGAGTCCGAATAACGAAAAGGCCACCTAATGGTGGCCTTTTGCTCTTGGAGGAAATGGGAGGATTGAACTTCTAGGAGTCTGTGCTTGGTGATGGCGCAGCTTCATCGTCATGATGATACCCTTTTTTGCCCCATCTTTTATGGCCCTTCATTTTGCGGGGCCATTCGTCACCAGCAATCAGGCCGTTAGCATCTGCATCTAAGGCGGTAAATCGTTCTGTTGGCTTGGCAAGAAACTCGTCTTGGCTAACGGTGCCATCTTGATTGGCATCAAGCGTGTTAAATAAAGTCGCCGCTCTTGCTGTGAATTCTTCTAATGAAATTTGGTCATCATCATTGCTATCTAGCCGGTGCATGCCGCGCATGCCTTTTTTGCCAGACTTGTCCATCATATAGTCGCCATGGCCATAGCCGTGGTGATGGTCATGTTTATAGCCGGCATAAACCGCGCCTGATATGATGAGAGACGCAGCGAGAAGCCCGCCGCCAACGATATATTTTTTTCTTGAAGCACGCATAATTTGGTCCCAATGATAAAAGTGAGTCAGTGTGTGAAGAGAGAAATGCCGCTGATAGGGGAGTATCGTTCGTCATTCGGCTTTGTGAGTGATAAATGAACTGACATCACCCTCTTCACATGTGCTATATAATGCTTGGAAAAAGGCACAAATAGGGCACCTTCTAGACATTTTAGAGGTGTTTTCACGGCTTCGCTGCCGTAATCTGCTTATGGTGGCATAAAGGAAAAACGCAAATGGCTGTTATCATTGATGGGAAAACGGAATTATTTGGTTGTATCGCGCATCCTACTGCACATGTACGCGCCCCCTCATTATTCAACCCTCTCTTTGCAGAGCATAATCTAAATCGTGTTATGGTGCCGATGGATATTACGCCAGACGGTTTGGCCTCATCTGTGGCGGCTTTTAAGGAAATGCCAAATTTTAGAGGTGCCGCTGTTACCATTCCTCATAAAATGACCCTTGCTGCTTTATGCGACGAGCTTGGTGATGTGGCGCAAATCACAAGTGCGGTGAATGCCGTGGTGATGAAAGACGGAAAATTATGCGGTGATAATTTTGATGGGGCTGGCTTTGTGGCGGGGCTCAAAGGTGAGGGCAATGACCCAGCAGGGCGCAAGGTTGCGTTGATTGGCGCAGGTGGGGCTGCTCGTGCTATCGCTTATGCTTTATGCTGTGAAGAAATTGAAAGCCTCACAGTGCATAATCGCACGCTATCTAAGGCGGAAGATTTGCAGCAAGCGATCACAGCATTTATACCGCAGGCGCCGTTATCCGTAAGTGATAGCACCGATTTTCATGAATATGATATGATTATTAATGCAACAGCATTAGGGCTATATGAAGGAGATGCACTGCCATGTCAGCTTGATGATGTGTCAAGAGATGTGGTGATTTGTGATATCATCATGGCCCCTGTTGAGACAGCTTGGTTGAAGCAAGCTAAAGAGCGGGGCCTGCGCTGTCATTATGGTCGGCATATGCTTGATTATCAATTGGCGTTAATTGGCAAATTTATTGGCGCCACTAGCGCACGCTAGAGATGGCTTTAGCCTTTGGTAGGCTGGAGAATATGATTGAAAGATGTGGTGTCTTTGGGTAAAACAGAGCACCGTGCAGTGATGGTAAATGGACGAATAGAATGGCAGACGATAAAAATAGCTGGACCGAAGAGCGCCTCGATAAGTTGCGCGCCTTATGGGACAAGGGCTTATCAATTTCTCAAATTGGGGAAGAGCTTGGCGTCACACGGAACGCTATTGCCGGAAAGGCGCATCGTCTAGGCTTGCCAAAGCGCCAATCTCCTATTGCCTCAAAGAAAGCAGCAGTTGAAAAGCAGCCTGTCTTAGAAGATGTGCAAGAGCTGCCGCTTCGCCTTGCTTTGCGCAAATTAAATTGGTCACGGTCAAAATGTGCCTGGCCATCAGGTGATCCGAAGCACACAGATTTTAATTTCTGTGGCAAGCCGATTGTAGCGGGCAAGCCTTATTGCAATGACCATTGCATCGAAGCCTACACGACGTCTCGTGATGGCTAAGCAAACGCAGCAAGTGATTTATCGCGCTGATTACCAGCCGCCGTCCCATCAGGTCGCAAAGCTGTCTTTGGATGTTCAGATCTTTGACGACAGGGCAGACATCACATCACAGATGACACTAACGGCCACTGGTGGCGACGATAAGGTGGTGTTGCAGGGTGAAGGGCTAACGCTTTTATCTGTCGTACGTGATGGCACAACCCTATCAGAGGCCGATTATGATTGTCAGGATGGCACCTTAACCATCGCTGGATGTCCAACGGATGCCTCCTTTACGCTATCAGTGACATCTTCCTGTGACCCTTATCACAATACGGCCCTTGAGGGGCTCTATCAATCCGGTGGGATGTTATGCACACAGTGTGAACCAGAAGGGTTCCGCCGTATCTGTTATTATTTTGACCGCCCTGATGTGCTGGCACCTTTTGATGTGCGTATTGAAGCCGATACAAAATATCGCCAGCTTCTCAGTAACGGTAATTTGCTTAAGACAGGTGCCGCTGGTGAGGGGCGTCATTATGCGTTGTGGGAAGATCCGCATCCCAAGCCTAGCTATCTCTTTGCGCTTGTGGCTGGTGATTTAGAGCTGGTTGAAGATGCGTTTACAACAGCATCTGGTCGCAATGTTGCGCTTCATATCTATGTGGAAGCAGGCAATAGCCACTTAACAGCGCATGCGATGGATAGCCTGAAGCGCTCTTTGAAGTGGGATGAGGAAGTCTATGGGCTGGAATATGATTTGGATTTGTTCCAGATCGTAGCGGTTAGCCATTTCAATATGGGCGCGATGGAGAATAAAGGGTTAAATATTTTTAACTCAAAATTTGTCCTCGCTGATCCTGCGACAGCCACTGATGATGACCTTGATAGGGTAGAGGCCATCATTGCTCATGAATATTTTCATAATTGGACGGGCAACCGTGTCACATGCCGTGATTGGTTTCAATTAACCTTAAAAGAGGGCTTAACCGTCTATCGTGACCAATGTTTCTCTGCTGATATGCATGATGCCGGGGTGAAGCGCGCGTCTGATGTTGCGACCTTGCGCGCTATCCAATTCCCAGAAGATGCCAGCCCAACTGCCCATCCTATCCGACCTGATTCCTTTGTTGAAATTAACAATTTCTATACGCCCACCGTCTATGAGAAGGGCGCTGAAGTGATCCGCATGATGGCGACATTGCTTGGCAAAGAGGGCTATCGGAAAGGCATTGATTTATATTTTGCGCGTCATGACGGGCAGGCCGTGACATGTGATGATTTTATCGCGGCGATGGCTGATGCGAATGATGCCGATTTATCAGCGATGCAACGCTGGTATCAACAAGCAGGGACGCCCCGCCTAACGGTGGCACGGGTGGGTTCTGATGAGGCATTGACCTTGTCTCTGACACAAGACGTGCCAGAAACCGCGGCGCAAACCACAAGATTACCTGTGCCTATTCCTGTGCGTTTGGGCTTCCTAGATGCGGCAGGACAGCCGGCGGCCTTTTCGGTGGATGGCGCAGCCCCGTCAACCGACGCGCTGCTATGTCTGACAGAGGCAGAGGCGCGGCATGCCATTTCATTCGCAACTCCAGATACTGGTCCATTTACACCGTCCTATTTGCGGGATTTCTCGGCACCTGTGCGCTTGCATGATGATGTCAGTGATGAGGAACGCCTCCATTTGATGGCGCATGATAGTGATTTGTTTAATCGCTGGGACCAAGCGCAGAAATTATTGGAACAGGCTATCCATAAAGCTGTGCAGTCAGATGCTGATGATGCACGCCTCTCAGCATTGGCAGGGGCCTATCGTGCGATTTTGGCTGATAACAGCCTACGTGATGATTATAAAGCCATGATGATGGCCATGCCAGGTCAAGCGGTTATTGAAGCCTCCTTAAAGCCGTGTGATCCTGTGGCGATATACCAAGCGCGTGACGGGTTGCGCGCCTCATTAGGGCGCTGGTTGGCTGATGATTTGCAAACAGCTTTGCAGGATGAAGCCTCTGCTGCACGTCGCAATTCTGCTGCAGGGCGCCATCTTCAAAATGCGCTTCTTAGCTGGGCTGTCGCCGCCCGTCTAGAGGGGATGGATGAGCGCGCGCTCTTGCAGTCGCAAGACCCGCTAATGAGCCTCTCGCAAGGGGCGCTGAGCGCACTAAACCGTATTAATTGCGAGGCACGGCACACAGCCCTCTCTATCTTCCATGATAAGTGGCAAGATCAATCACTGGTGATGGAGAAATGGTTCTCGCTTATGGCGATGGCACCAGAAAATGGCACGATTGATATTATCCGGACATTGATGACACATCCTGCCTTTGATCCGCAGAATCCGAATAAGCTACGCTCCGTTCTGGGGAGTTTTGTGGCAGCGAACCCTGTGCAATTCCATGCAGAAGATGGGGCTGGCTATGAGTTTGTGGCGCATCAGCTTATTGAACTCGATAAACGCAATCCGCAAATTGCTGCGCGCATGGCATTGGGCCTAACGCGTGTCTCCTCTTATGATAAGGCACGTCAAGCACGGATGAAGTCAGCCCTTGCAACCTTGCAAGCAGGGGCGACATCACGTGACTTAACAGAGGTTGTAGAAAAAGCCCTATCAGCCTAGGCAGAGCGCAAGAAGGCGGGGATATGGTCGCAATCTTTGAAGCTATTGCCGCCGACCCAAGCCACGGGACGCAATTCGCCATGCTCATTGCGATTCTCTGACTTGTTCGGCTTTTTTGCTTTGCCTTTTGTCTTGTCTGGTGCTGGTGTTGCATGAGGCTCATGACCTTCGAGTACGTCAATCGGGGCGCCTGTCAATGTTTCAACAGCGGCGACGAGCTTGCGATCATCATCATTCGGCATGGCAAGCGTAAAGGCTTTACCAGAGCGGCCTGCGCGACCTGTACGCCCAATCCGGTGCACATAATCTTCGGCATTTGACGGCACATCAAAGTTAAACACATGGCTCACTGAGGGAATATCTAGCCCTCGCGCCGCCACATCTGAGGCAATCAGAAGTGGTGAGACCCCTTCTTTAAACTCATCTAGGGCGGCTAGTCTGGCCGATTGTGTCATGTCACCATGCAGTGCCACAGCTTTGAATTCATGACGTTTTAGCGAGGATAGCAATGTCGAAATATCACGTTTCCGATTGCAGAAAATAACCGCATTCTGGATCTCTTCAGAGCGCAAGAGATGGCGCAATGTCTCACGCTTTTTGCGTGGCGGTGTCCATAGTAATTTTGCTTCGATTGTCGAGGCGGTTGCCGCGGGTGGGGCAACGGAAATGACCTTCGGGTTAATCACAAATTTGCTGCCAATGCCTTTGATTTCATCTGACAGAGTCGCAGAGAAAAAGAGCGTCTGGCGCATCACAGGAAGCGTGCCGACAATGCGTTCAATATCGGGGATAAAGCCCATATCAAGCATCCGGTCAGCTTCGTCAATCACAAGGATTTTCACATCTTGGAGAAGGACTTTGCCGCGTTCAAAATGATCAAGCAGCCGGCCTGGTGTGGCGATAAGCACATCAACACCCTTATCAAGGGCCGCTTCTTGGTCAGCGAAGCTCACCCCACCGATTAAGAGCGCCATTGATAGATTGTGATTTGTCGCAAATTGATTGAAATTATCAGCGACCTGCGCCGCGAGTTCCCTGGTGGGCGCCAGGATGAGCGAGCGCGGCATGCGTGCTTTGGCTCTGCCATTGGCGAGAATGTCGATCATGGGTAAGGTGAAAGAGGCTGTCTTGCCTGTCCCTGTTTGCGCGGAACCTAAAATATCACGCCCCATCAATACGAGGGGGATAGATTGTTCTTGGATGGGGGTAGGGGTTTCATAGCCTAGCGCGGTAACAGCAGCTGTTAATTCGTCACTCAGGCCGAGATCGGCAAAGTTCAAAAACTCTTGTCCTTATATCAGTGGAGGGCCCAAATGGCGCTCAATCATTCGTCACAACAAATCGAATTGTCTAAACCTGACCAAAGTGATACATCCATCAGGCTTTGAAATCAAGAATTCTGGTGAAAAAGGGTCAGTTTTCCATGTCTCAGTTTGTTTTTGTGCCTGGTTTGCTCTGCACAGGGGCCTTATTCACACAGCAGATCGCGGCTCTTGAAGGGCGTGCGTCATGCCATATCGCCGATACAAGAGGCATGGATAGCATTAGCGCAATGGCAGAAAAATGTCTCTCAGATATTGATGGCGAGTTTGCTTTGCTTGGCTTTTCCATGGGAGGCTATGTGGCCATCGAGGTAGCCCGTCAAGCGCCGGAGCGTGTGCGCGGACTAGCCCTCGTCTCCACTATGGCAAAGCCGGATACCGAAGAAAAAAGGGCGCAACGCCAAGGGCTCGTTGAATTATCGCAAATTGGTAAATTCAAGGGTGTGACACCGCGCCTCCTGCCACGGTTTTTCTCAAAATCAGCGCTGGCTGATGAGAGTAAAACGCAAATCGCTATCCAAATGGGGGAAGAGGTCGGTAAAGATAATTTCATCTTGCAGCAAAGCGCCATTATGGCCCGCCGTGATGGCCGCTCAACGCTCGAGCATTTTGACAAACCATCCATCGTGATTTGTGGCACCGAAGATGTGTTAACACCGCCAGAGGAATCTGTGGAAATGGCTGAGTTGTTGCCTAATTCACAGCTTCATCTGCTTGAAGGCATTGGCCATATGTCAACGATTGAGGCGCCTGACACCGTCTCAGACCTTTTGGTAGAGTGGTATGACGGGCTAGCTGATTAGATATCTAATTCAGCATAGACCTCATCCGCGTGATCTCGGATATAACCGAACCGTAATTCAGCCTTTTTCCCCATCAGCGTATTCACAAGGCTATCAACAGCGCGTCGGTCATCAGCGCCATCATGGTCACGATTTGGTAATTGGACCTGTAGCAGACGGCGAGAGGCTTTTGACATTGTTGTCTCTTTCAATTGCGCAGGTGGCATTTCACCAAGGCCCTTAAAGCGGCTAATCTCAATTTTACCACGTCCATCAAAGCCAGATGATAACAGCTCTTCTTTATGCGCATCATCTAGGGCATAGAGGGTTTTTGCGCCTTGCGTCATACGATAGAGCGGTGGTTGCGCCAAATACAGACGTCCGGCCTCAATCAATTGCGGCATCTCACGATAAAAATAGGTCATGAGCAAAGCCGCAATATGCGCCCCGTCCACATCCGCATCTGTCATGATGATAATGCGGCCATAACGCAGGGTCTCAAGGTTAAAATCCTTGCCACCTTTCACGCCGAGGGCAAGCGATAGGTCAGATAATTCTTGATTGGCTGTTAGCTTATCAGCGGTTGCACTTGCCACATTCAAAATCTTCCCGCGCAATGGCAATACCGCCTGTGTGGCACGGTCACGCGCTGATTTAGCTGATCCACCCGCTGAATCACCCTCAACGAGGAATAGTTCGGTCTCATCGGTATCTTGGGCAGAACAGTCAGCAAGCTTGCCTGGTAAGCGTAATTTCCGCGTCGCTGTTTTGCGCGCCACTTCTTTTTCTTTGCGCTTGCGCTTGCGCTCTTCCATCCGCTCAATGGCTTGCTCTAACAGCCAGTTGGCGCGTTCTGGCTCGGCCGAAAGCCAGAGCTCAAAGCGGTCACGTATAGCGGTCTCCGTCCATCTTGTGGCTTCATTAGAGACCAGCTTGTCCTTTGTTTGGCCTTGGAATTGCGGGTCTCGTAAAAAGACTGACAACATCGCAGATGTACCAGCAAGGATGTCATCCCCCGTTAGGTCGGCCGCTTTTTTCTGGCCAGCTAATTCACCATAGTGACGGAGGCCCTTTGTGATTGCCGCACGGAACCCGGCTTCATGGGTGCCGCCATTGGGCGTTGGTACCGTATTACAGTATGAATAAATAAAGCCATCTTCGCCAGGGCCCATCCATGTAAGGGCCCATTCAAATTTCTGGCCTTCAAATTCGGTGCGTCCGGCAAAGGGGCTTGAGATCATCAAAGATTTGTTTGCCGTGGCGTCATTTAGGTAATCTTCTAGCCCGCCTGGATAACAAATATCTGTTTCAGCTGGGACGTCGCTGTCAGTGCCTAGCAAAGAGGGCTCACAGCGCCAGCGGATAGCAACACCGGCAAAGAGATAGGCTTTTGAGCGCGCCATGCGGAACAAAAGAGAAGGCTTAAAGCGTTGTGTCTCGCCAAAGATTTCTGGATCAGGGGTGAAGATAATAGAGGTGCCGCGCCGGTTTGGGGCAGGGCCGACCGTTTCTAATGGGCTGATGGTGTGCCCTTTGGCAAAGGATTGGCGATATAATGTTTTATCGCGCGCAACCTCAACAATCATCGAAGAGGATAGCGCATTCACCACAGAGGCGCCAACACCATGCAAGCCACCTGATGTTTCATAGGCCTTACCAGAGAATTTCCCGCCCGCATGCAAGGTTGACATAATAACTTCTAGGGCTGATTTCTCTGGGAATTTAGGATGCGGATCAATCGGAATACCGCGCCCATTATCACGAATGATAAGCGTGTCATCTGATTGCAAAATCATCTCAATGCGGCTGGCATGACCAGCCACGGCCTCATCCATCGCATTATCTAGGATTTCAGCTGCAAGATGGTGAAAGGCGCGCTCATCAGTGCCGCCAATATACATACCAGGGCGGTGACGAACAGGCTCTAGCCCTTCGAGAACTTCAATTTTGCTAGCATCATATTCTGAGCTTTGAGGGGCACCGAATAAATCAGACATAAGAGCACTTACCCATAATGAAAAACATAATACCGCTATCTCTAACCCATCTTTGTCGTGATGAAAAGCTGGCAACGCTTATCGGTGACGATAGAGCGCAAAAAAGCGCACCCTATATTAGGGAGATGCATAAAAAAACCCCTCGGAACCGTAATCCCGAGGGGTCATTATCGAAGGTCTGTCTGTGAGATTTAGACTGAGTAGTACATCTCAAATTCGACAGGAGCAGGTGTGTGCTCAAGCTTGATAACTTCTTCCATCTTCAATTCGATGTAGGCATCGATTTGATCATCTGTGAAGACGTTACCTTCTGTGAGGTAAGCACGGTCTGCGTCAAGCGCTTCAAGTGCTTCACGAAGTGAGCCACATACTGTTGGGATTTGTGCCAACTCTTCCGCTGGAAGATCATATAGATCCTTATCCATTGCTTCACCTGGGTGAATCTTGTTGCGGATACCATCAAGGCCAGCCATCAACATAGCTGAGAAGGCCAAATATGGGTTTGCTGTTGCATCTGGGAAGCGAACTTCAACGCGCTTACCTTTTGGATTTGCCACATGCGGGATACGGCATGATGCAGAGCGGTTACGAGCTGAGTAAGCCAAAAGAACAGGTGCTTCATAGCCTGGGATCAAACGCTTGTAGCTGTTTGTTGAGGCATTTGTGAAAGCGTTCAATGACTTCGCATGCTTGATGATACCACCAATGTAGTAAAGAGCTGTGTCTGATAGATCAGCATAGCCATTACCTGCGAATAGAGGCTTGCCATCTGACCATAGTGACTGGTGCACGTGCATGCCTGAACCGTTATCGCCAGCAATTGGCTTTGGTAGGAATGTCGCTGTTAGACCGTAAGCGTGAGCCACTTGATGCACTGTATACTTGTAAAGCTGCATGTTATCAGCTGTTTCAAGCAATGTGCCAAACTTCATGCCTAGCTCGTGCTGTGATGGCGCCACTTCGTGGTGATGCTTTTCAACTGGCACACCCATGTCAGCCATGACTGACAACATTTCTGTACGGATGTCTTGGCCTGAATCGATTGGCGGTACTGGGAAGTAACCACCTTTTACGCCTGGGCGGTGACCCATATTGCCTTCTTCATAGGCACGGGCGCTGTTGTATGGGCCTTCTACTGAATCAACTTCGAACATGCCGCGGTTCATTGACACGTCAATCTTCACATCTTCAAAAATGAAGAATTCGGCTTCTGGGCCAAAGAATGCTGTGTCTGCAAAGCCGGCTGCTTCCATGTGTGCCAACGCTGCTTTCGCTGTACCGCGCGGGTCACGTGAATAGGCTTCGCCTGATGATGGCTCAAGAACGTCACAGAACAATGCCAATGTTGGTTGGGCAAAGAATGGGTCCACATAAGCGCGTGATAGGTCAGGCATCAACGTCATGTCTGATTCGTTAATGGCTTTCCAACCAGCGATTGATGAGCCGTCGAACATAAAGCCTTCTGCAAGAGCTTCTTCGTCGATTGTATCAATATGCTGTGTCACATGCTGCATTTTACCACGTGGGTCAGTAAAGCGCAGATCTACATAGGAAATGTCATTTTCTTTGAGCATTTCCATGATTTTTTTTGCATCAGACATCGTCATTCCTTCCATCTGTTACAGGTCATAAATTCCGTTCGCGTAAATGCGGTTTAGACTGCGTCATCCCCGCGTTCACCCGTCCGGATACGAATCGCTTCATCGATGGTTGATATGAAAATCTTACCATCACCGATGCGCCCAGTTTGAGCTGCTGTTTGTATGGCTTCGACTGTTTGATCAGCCATTTCGTCATTTACAACAACTTCAATTTTAACTTTCGGCAGAAAATCTACCACATATTCAGCGCCGCGATAGAGCTCTGTATGGCCCTTTTGGCGCCCGAAGCCTTTCGCTTCTAGCACAGTGATCCCCTGAATACCAACATCGTGAAGGGCTTCTTTCACTTCATCTAATTTAAATGGTTTTATGATGGCTTCGATTTTCTTCATCTCAGGCGCTCCCATGCTGGGGTTAGGCTTTAGACCCTCCTTAAAAACTGCTTAACTGTTTCACGCAAGATATCTCAGTCACTTCCCATGACCTTATTATTTTTTGCCCAAAAAATAGGCAAATTAAATGGGAGGGCTAAGGCAAGGAGGTTAGCGGTTCTTCAGCATATCTGCGAGACGGTCCATCGCTGTGCTGATAGCATCATCAGAATTCGCGCAAGAGAACCGCACATAGCCTTCGCCCAAGTCACCAAAAGACGTACCTGAAATCAGCGCAATTCCATATGATTCGAGCGCAATATTCTGGAAGTCACGAGATGCCATGCCAGTACCAGTGATATTGGCAAAGGCATAAAAAGCGCCTTTGGGGGCAGGGCAGCTTATACCATCTAGTTGGTTAAGGCGGTCATGAATGAGCTTTGCGCGTCTGGTAAAAGCATGGCGCATGTCGTCAACGCAATCCTGCGGTCCTGTTGTTGCAGCTAAGGCAGCAAATTGAGTCGGGGCATTGACGCATGAATGAATGTTAACAGCAAGCCTATCGGCATAATCAACAACTGAGGTGGGCCAAATGGCATAGCCAGCGCGCCACCCTGTCATGGCATAGGTCTTCGACCAACCATTTAGGATGATCGTCCTGTCAGCAATCTCTGGATAAGAGACAAGACTTACCGCTTCGCCGTCAAAAGTGAGGCGGTCATAAATTTCATCGGATAAAACTGTCACATGTGGGAACTGGGCCAATCCTGCCACTAACTTATCAAGTTCGGATTTCGGTGTGATTCCGCCCGTCGGGTTGGCTGGGCTATTGATAATGATAAGCCGCGTTTTTGGTGTGATCTTTGATAACACCTCATCCGCATCAAAGGCATAGCCCTTTTCTTCGACCAATCCATACGGCACAGGCGTCGCACCAGAATAATTGACAGCTGATGCATAAATAGGAAAGCCCGGATCAGGATAAAGAATCTCATGTCCGGCGCCACCATATATCAGACAGGCAAAAAACATGGTTGGTTTCCCGCCAGGCATAATCTGGATTTGGGAGATGGGAATTGAAGCGCCATAGCGCATTTGGATATCTGCTGATACCGCCTCTCTTAAAATAGGCAAACCCATCGAAGGTGTGTAGCCGTGATGCCCATCAGTGATGGCTTTTATGGCGGCCTCTGTAATATGGGACGGTGTTGGGAAATCCGGCTGCCCAATCCCTAGATTGATGATGTCATGCCCTGTCTGCGCCAATTCGGTTGCTCTGGCGAGAACGGTAAAAGCACTCTCGGTGCCAAGGCGGTCATTTGCAGGGTTCAGGGAAATAGAGCTCGTCATCATCTTGAAAAAACACCTTCATTTAGAGTTGACGAGAGGTTATCATTGCGGCTAAACAAGGCAAACTATTTTCCAGCCTTTTCTGGAAAATGTGATGGCGGGTGTAGCTCAGTTGGTTAGAGCGCCAGTTTGTGGCACTGGAGGTCGCCGGTTCGAAACCGGTCACTCGCCCCATCTCTCCTAGATATGTTGAGGCAGAACGCTATCTTTTACAGGCGGCGACATTTGCACTTTACCCGCTGATGTGGCTCTTGTTGCTAGTTTGCGAGCTGATTTGACTAATTGTCCGCATTTTTCCGGTTCTGGTCTCTTTTTTCTATTGACGAGACCCCCCCTTATTGCCTAATACTGCGCGTCACAAGTTGAGCTCTGGCTCAACGGCCGGTAAGGATGCGGGCGTGGCGAAATTGGTAGACGCGCCAGATTTAGGTTCTGGTATCTAACGATGTGGGGGTTCAAGTCCCTCCGCCCGCACCAACTCCCACCAAAAAAGAAATGTAAAGAGCTTCAAGCGTAAGCGCGTGGCTCTCGATGCATTTGTGGGAACGGCACGAGACGATTTGTTGATGCAAGGCTGGTACCGCCTAGCGCTGAGTGAATGGCGCGCACAAATGCAAGGATAATTATCATGAACATCACCGAAACATTGAATGAAGGCCTAGCGCGCGAATATGAAATCGTGATTACAGCCGCTGAGCTAGATGCCAAAATTGAAGTTAAGCTCCAAGAGCTTGCCCAATCTGTAAAGATGCCTGGCTTCCGCCCTGGGAAAGTGCCCATGGGTGTTGTGAAAGCCCGCTTTGGCGACCAAGCAAAAGGTGAGGTTATCCGCACAGCGCTCGATGATGGTGCAAAAGAAGTTATCGAAAATGGTAACATGCGTCTCGCTAGCCAACCGTCAATCGATATCAAATCATATGAAGATGGTTCAGATTTGACAGCTGTTCTGACAGCAGAAGTGATGCCTGAGATTGCATTGCCTGATTTCTCAAAAATGTCTGTTGAACGCCCAACTATGGCGGTTGATGAAGCCGAGGTTGAAGATACGCTGAACCGTATCGGCGAAGAAAATCGCCCGACAAGCCCTGCCAAAGATGGCGCAAAGGCAGCGATTGGTAATACAACGGTTATTGATTTTGTCGGTCGTATTGACGGCGAAGCATTTGAAGGTGGTGCTGGTACAGACCATCCGCTTAAGCTTGGCTCAAACAGCTTTATCCCTGGTTTTGAAGATGGTCTTGTTGGCGCCAAGAAAGGCGATACAATTGACGTGCCAGTGACATTCCCAGCTGAATATCAAGCGGCCCATCTCGCTGGTAAAGATGCTGTGTTTGAAGTAACTGTCAAAGACCTACTAGAAGATGGTGACGTATCACTTGATGATGAGTTGGCAACAAAGCTCGGCTTTGAGAAGCTAGATGATTTGCGTAATGCCATCCGTGACCAAATTGGCATGCAGCATGCGGGTGCGCTTCGTCAGGCGGTTAAGAAAAACGTGCTTGATGAATTGGCCAATGATGTTGATTTCGAAGTGCCGCCATCACTTTACAAGTCTGAGTATGAGCAGGTTGCACGTGCGATGAAGGCAGAGGCTGGCATCGAAGATCATAGCCACGATCACGACCATGACCATGATCACGACCATGATCATGACCATCACCACCCAGCGGCTGATGAAGGCCTAGACGATGCGCAGAAAGAAGAAGCCGCATCAGTGGCGACACGCCGCGTGCGCCTTGGTCTGTTGTTGACAGAGGTCGGCACACAGAATGATGTGCAGGTGACAGAAGAAGATTCGCGCAGAGCTGTGTTTGAGCAAGCGCGCAACTATCCTGGCCAAGAGCAGCAGGTTCTTGAGTTCTATCAAAAGAACCCAGAAGCAATGCAACAGCTAGCTGGTCCAATCTTTGAAAATAAGGTCATCGACTATATCCTCGAGATTGCGCAAGTTACTGAAAAAACTGTGACGGTAGAAGAGCTTTATGGCGAAGCAGCGAGCGAAGAGGCAAAGCCAGCAGCCAAGAAAGCTGCAAAAAAGGCAGCCAAGAAAGCCGCAGCCAAGAAAGCCGCAGCCAAGAAGGCTCCTGCGAAAAAAGCAGCCGCTAAAAAAGCAGCCGCAAAGAAAAAATAAATCTGCCTCGTTAAAAGGCTTTATCAATGAGATAAGCCAAACGATGCTATAAAAAATCAGTTAGGGGTTGGCGTTCTGTACGTTAACCCCTAAATTTATGGTAGCGCCTAAATTTATGGTAGCGAATGATTAACCGCGTTATGATGAACATCACTTCAGTTTAGTTAAGAGTAAGAGACGATAATGTTGCCTTTTGATACACCCGAACAATCAGCCCTTATCCCTATGGTCATCGAACAGACCAGCCGCGGTGAGCGCTCATTCGATATTTATTCTCGTCTTTTAAAAGAGCGTATCATTTTCTTAAATGGCCCTGTTGAAGATAATATGGCCTCAGTTATTTGCGCCCAGCTACTATTCTTAGAATCTGAAAATCCAACCAAAGATATCTATATGTATATCAACTCGCCTGGCGGTGTTGTGACATCTGGCCTCGCGATTTATGACACAATGGAATATATCCGCCCAGATGTGGCGACCGTCTGCATGGGGCAAGCGGCCTCAATGGGATCCTTGCTACTCACCGCTGGTGCGGCCGGCAAGCGCTATTGCCTTCCCAATGCGCGGATTATGACTCACCAGCCATCAGGCGGTTTCCAAGGCCAAGCCACTGATATCGAAATCCATGCCAGAGAAATCATTAACCTGCGTGGTCGCCTCAATGGCATCTACACCAAACATACAGGTCAAACTCTGAAGCAAATTGAGAAGATTATGGAGCGTGATACCTTTATGTCTCCTGAAGAAGCCAAATCGCTGGGTTTGATTGATGAGGTGGTATCGCAACGTCCTAAGGCAGAATAAGCCCCTAAATTAGGAAAAAAATCTTTCAGACAGCTTTTTTGTTGTCTGAAGTTATTGCCCGAGACTAGACTGATGATGAGGGATAGGGGGCAGGATAGACGCAACAGGGTATCCTGTAGCACAAAAGAAGGAGCCACCAATGGCGAAAACAACAGGTGACGACAGCAAATCAACGCTCTTTTGCTCATTTTGCGGCAAGAGCCAGCATGAAGTGCGGAAATTGATTGCGGGTCCAACTGTTTTCATTTGTGACGAATGTGTTGAGCTTTGCATGGATATCATCCGTGAAGAGCATAAAGGGTCACTGCCAAAAGGGCATGATGGGGTTCCAACACCTGCGGATATCAACAAAGTCCTTGATGACTATGTCATTGGTCAGGCAAAAGCCAAGCGTGTTTTATCTGTCGCAGTTCATAACCATTATAAGCGTCTAGCCAATGCAGGTAAGACAGGCGATCTTGAAATCGCAAAGTCAAATATCCTGCTGGTAGGCCCAACAGGTTGCGGTAAGACACTTCTGGCGCAATCATTGGCGCGGATGCTTGATGTGCCATTTACCATGGCAGATGCGACCACATTGACCGAGGCGGGCTATGTTGGCGAAGATGTTGAAAATATCATTTTGAAGCTTCTGCAAGCGGCCGACTATAATGTGGAAAAAGCCCAGCGCGGTATCGTCTATATTGACGAGGTTGATAAGATTTCTCGTAAATCAGACAACCCTTCCATCACGAGAGATGTATCTGGGGAAGGGGTGCAGCAGGCGCTTTTGAAAATCATGGAAGGCACGGTAGCCTCTGTGCCGCCACAAGGTGGTCGTAAGCATCCTCAGCAAGAATTCTTGCAAGTTGATACAACAAACATCCTCTTTATCTGTGGCGGTGCCTTTGCTGGCTTGGATAAGATGATTGCCGGGCGTAATGCGGGGGCTGGCATCGGCTTTGGGGCTGATGTGCGCGGCCCTGATGATAAGAGCCTGTCTGAGTTATTCTCTGAGCTTGAGCCGGAAGATCTCATCAAATTTGGTCTCATCCCTGAATTTGTGGGGCGTCTTCCTGTGATCGCGACGCTCGAAGATCTTGATGAAGATGCGCTGGTGCGGATTTTGACTGAACCGAAGAATGCGCTGACAAAGCAATATAGTGCGCTATTTGATATGGATGATGTGCGTCTCGAATTCCGTGAGGAAGCGTTGCGTGCCATTGCCCGTAAAGCGATTGAGCGCAAAACGGGGGCTCGCGGCCTGCGCTCCATCATGGAAAGCATCTTGATGGATACGATGTTTGATATCCCAACAGCGAATGATATCGAAGAAGTCGTGATTAACGAAGAGGTGGTAAATGATAATGCCAAACCTCTCGTGGTGCATGCTGCTAGCCCGAAAAAAGCCTAAAATAAGGGGGTGCCATTATAACGGCGCCTTCCTTGTCTTTGCGGCTCTCTTGCAAGCCTTTGGTTTGTGACTGGTGGAAAAAGTAAAAACAATGTGCCTCGCCTCTTGAAGTTGAGGCGCTGAACACACATTTCCAAAGAATAGACTTTGGTAAATGGGGAACCTATTAAAATGTCTGAAACCACTGCTCATGTCCTGCCAGTTTTGCCACTGCGTGATATTGTTGTCTTTCCGCATATGATCGTGCCGCTTTTTGTGGGTCGTGAAAAGTCAGTGAAAGCGCTTGAAGCTGTAATGGCAGAGAATAAGCAGATTTTGCTTTTGACGCAGCGTGATGCCGCAACCGAAGACCCGCAGCAATCAGATATGTATGAAATGGGCACGCTTGGCCATATTCTGCAATTATTGAAATTGCCGGATGGCACGGTCAAAGTGTTGGTCGAAGGCACTTGCCGCGCGCAAATTACCTCATTCCATGAAAATTCTGAATTTATGGCAGCCGAATTCATCGAATTGCCAGATGATGATAATCCTGAATCTGAAGTTGTCGCGATGGGACGCGCTGCGGTTCAGCAATTTGAAAATTACATCAAATTGAATAAGAAGATCGCATCTGAAGTGATGGTCTCTGTGAACCAGATTGAAGAGCCATCTAAGATCGCAGATACGCTGGCATCTCATTTGTCGGTTAAGATTGAGGAAAAGCAGGATTTGCTTGATCAAACCTCAGTCAAAGACCGTCTCGAAGCCATTTTCACAATGATGGAAGGCGAGATGTCTGTCCTCCAGGTGGAAAAACGCATTCGCAATCGCGTCAAGCGCCAGATGGAAAAGACACAGCGCGAATATTATTTGAATGAGCAAATGAAAGCCATTCAGAAAGAATTGGGCGAGGGCGAGGATGGCCGCAGTGAATTAGACGAGCTGGAAGCCAAAATCGAAGAGCGCCGCATGCCAAAAGAGGCTAAGGAAAAAGCGCAAGCTGAGCTGAAAAAGCTGCGCAATATGGGGCCAATGAGTGCCGAAGCCACTGTGGTGCGCAATTATCTTGATTGGATGACTGATGTGCCGTGGAAAAAGGCCTCTCGTCTCAAGAATGATATTCAGGAATCACGCGCGATTCTGGATGCTGACCATTATGGCCTAGAAAAGGTGAAAGAGCGCATTATTGAATATCTTGCCGTGCAATCACGGACAAAGAAGCTCAAAGGCCCGATCTTGTGTCTCGTCGGACCGCCTGGCGTTGGTAAAACATCCTTGGGTAAGTCAATTGCCAAAGCAACAGGCCGTAAATTCGTGCGCATGGCGCTTGGCGGTGTCAGAGACGAAGCTGAGATTAGAGGCCATCGCCGGACATATATCGGCGCGATGCCGGGCAAAATTGTGCAAGGCATGAAGAAGGTAGGGACAAATAACCCTCTCTTTTTGTTGGATGAGATTGATAAGCTTGGTGCCGATTGGCGCGGTGACCCGTCTTCAGCTTTGCTTGAAGTGTTAGACCCAGCCCAGAATAATACATTCCAGGATCACTACCTTGAAGTGGATTTTGACTTATCGAATGTCATGTTCATCACGACATCAAACAGCATGAATATGCCGCAACCTTTGTTAGACCGGATGGAGATCATCAATTTATCTGGCTACACAGAAGATGAGAAGGTGGAAATTGCCAAGCGTCACATGGTGTCAAAGCAGATAGCGGACCATGGATTGCGTGACGGTGAGCTGACTATCGAAGATAGCGCGCTGACAGCGATCATTCGTTATTACACGAGAGAAGCTGGTGTGCGTAGCCTTGAGCGAGAAATTGCAAAAATCGCACGTAAAGCCGTGACAAAGATTGTGTCAGGTGACGAAGTGACCGTCACGGTGAATGCCGATAATATTACCGACTATCTTGGCGTGAAACGCTTCAAATTTGGTGAAATTGATTCTGAGGATCAAGTTGGGATTGTGACAGGCCTTGCTTGGACACAAGTCGGCGGTGAATTATTGCAGGTAGAAGCTGTTAAAGTGCCTGGAAAAGGGCGCGTCACTGCGACTGGTAAATTGGGCTCAGTGATGAAAGAATCAATTCAGGCCTCTGAATTTTTCATTAAATCACGTGCCAATTCCTTTGGTATTAGCCAAACGCGCGCTGATAAATCTGATATTCACGTGCATGTGCCTGAAGGTGCGACACCAAAAGATGGCCCATCTGCGGGCGTCGCCATGGTGACAGCGATTGTCTCAGCGCAAACAGGTATCCCTGTGCGCAAAGATGTCGGCATGACAGGGGAGATGACCTTGCGCGGCAGAGTGCTTGCCATTGGCGGGCTGAAAGAAAAGCTCCTGGCAGCGCAAAGAGGCGGTATCCGTACGGTATTGATTCCTAAGGAAAATGAAAAGGATTTGGCTGAAATCCCAGATAATGTCAAAGAGGATTTAACCATCATCCCTATCACCTACATTGATGAAGCGCTTGAGGCGGCTTTGACTGAGATGCCAAAAGCCCTCACCGAAGAGGAAGAAGCAGCGATTGCGGCCGAAGCGGCGAAATCAAAGGCTGATTCCGAGCGGGTCACTCATTAGGATTTGTTGTCAATAGATAAATCTGCGTGAAAACCGCAGAAACGCTAAGTTTTTTTGTTGACCACCTGCGCGGGCTGTGGCTACCATCAGAACACAAATTTGTATTAACCATTTCAAGCTAGGGGGCATCCCATGAATAAAAATGATCTTGTATCTGCGGTTGCAGAAGGTTCAGGTCTTTCAAAGGCAGACGCAGGCCGTGCTGTTGACGCAGTTTTCGCAAGCATCGAAGGCGCTTTGAAGAGCGGTGATGAAGTACGTATCGTTGGTTTTGGTTCATTCTCAGTTGCACATCGTGCAGCAAGCACAGGCCGTAACCCACGCACAGGCGAAACAATCCAGATTGCCGCATCAAAGCAGCCAAAGTTCAAAGCTGGTGCGCCATTGAAGGCAGCTGTAAATAGCTAAATTTTTTGCTTTATTTTTCTGCGCTGACTAGTTATAAGCTGGTCAGCGCTTTCTATTGGCGACTTATGACGGGTGGTTAGCTCAGCTGGGAGAGCAACTGGTTTACACCCAGTAGGTCGGGGGTTCGAGCCCCTCACCACCCACCATAAGGTCTTGCTAAATTGCCCTTGGGCCATGCGTTTCCCTTTGAAAATATATGTTTATGCTTGTCAGATTCAGTGAATAAGCATAAGATTCAAAAAGATAGCTTAAAATTGTGTCGGCTTCGGCACCTTACAGTACTGGTAGCAAGTTTGCGCTAGTGCAATGTGGAGAGCGAAAATGAAAACAAAAGAATTTTTAAAGCTCAAAATGAAATATTTTTCTCATTTAGCGAAAGATAAATTGGGCAAAGCTGATAAAGAGCGCCGCATTTTGTTAGCAGAAACAGCGCGCCGTGCAGCAGAGGGCCGCAAGATTAAGGCCACTCATAATTATCGGTAGTGATGATTTAAAAAAACTAATCACGTAAAAACACCCTTCGCGGGTGTTTTTTTATTTTTGTGACAAATAGCTGAATTTTCATGCATATTTTTGCTTGCATCTTTCAGTTGCTTTGCGTTATACCATGCGCACCGCAGCAAGATGCGATTGTCATATTGCGGGGGTGTAGCTCAGTTGGTTAGAGCGCCGGCCTGTCACGCCGGAGGTCGCGGGTTCGAGTCCCGTC
>WTJA01000029.1 GCA_011524995.1 Alphaproteobacteria bacterium
GACCCGGTGCAGGCGCAGGTATAGAACCCGAAAGTCTGGTCAGTCACCGGTGTCGATGCATCTTGACAGGCCAACATCACATAACCGCGGCCAAGCGTAATGCTAACTTGGTCTGTCACCGATGAATTATCCTGGTTCATGCTATATAGAAGGCCATTGCCATCGCAAGCCAGCGGCTGCCTAGTAAACTCATTACGTTGTTCTTGGGCGATATTCATGTAACGCGTAATGTTGTCGCGATATTGTGAACAGAAATTGTTGCTGGTGAAACCAATTGCTAGGTCAGAGCGGCCAGACAGATTGCTCCGCAGCGAAAACACATCTGTATCAATGGCTCTTTTCAATGTGTCCAGATTGGCGTTTGTGACGGTATCGCGCGTACTATTGATGTAGGTTTGATAGCCTGTAATACCGACAGCGGCCAAAACCCCAATAATGGCGACAACGACCAACAATTCGATCAAAGAAAAGCCTGACTGCTTTTGACTACGACAAGTTGTCATATTTTTTTATCCCAAGCGTAAGTGGTAACCCGTCGGCTACCATGTGAAACACAGCCTGATATTATTAAATATATCTAAATTAGACAAGTCTATTGCATGAGCCAAAAGGGTCAAAAATACCCTAAAAAAGCAATAATTTAGCTCTCAAGCGACACATCACGCAAATGTGAAGAGAGCCAAGTCTATTCAGGTGACGTGATGAATTGGAGCCCGTCATAGGCGGGTGCCACATGGTCAGGTGTTTTTCTCATAAACGCATCATAATCCGCCTCTAGCCCTAGATGCGTTAGATAGGCTTGGCGAGGATTGACGCGGGCAATCCAATCAAGAGTTTGCGCTAAATGGCTATGAGATTGATGGGTTTCTTCGCGCAGGGCTTCCACAATCCAAAAAGGAATATGCGATAATTTTTCAAAATTCTCATCTGGCATTGATACCAAATCAGTCGAATAGCCGACAGTTTGGTTAAAGATAAAGCCGAGTGAAACAACCTGGCCATGGTCTTGATGCAACACATCTATCGCAATGTCTCCAATGGTAAGGGAGTCGCCAGGCGCAATCTCATGGAGTTCCAATGGCGGCTGAAAATAACTCGGCGAATTTGCCATCTTTGTCATCAAATAAGGAAAGCGTGTCGTAATATCTTGTCCATGAGTTGCAGTTGTATAAACGGGAATTTTGACACGGTCAGGCCAATAAAAGGTGCGCAAATCATCAAGTCCTGCCACATGGTCTGAATGAGTATGTGTGACCAATAGCGCATCTATTTTGGTTAAATTATGGGGAAGAAGCTGCTGCCTTATATCTGGTCCTGCATCAACAAGAATTGTTGTTGTGTCACTTTGGACAAGCAAGGCAGAGCGTTGTCTGCGATTTTTAGGATTGTCAGGGTTACATTGCCCCCACCCGGCACGCCCAAGCGCCGGCACACCCACAGAGGTGCCACATCCTAAAATCGTTACCGTCAATTCACCCATCATCGCCGCCCTGCCCTAACTTTGTGTGACTTGCGGCAAGCGGCTAAAGAGCTGATAGGCATTTTGTGTTGTTTGCTTTGTAAAATCAGACAGAGAAACCCCTCTTAATTCCGCGAGGAAAGCGGCCGTATGCGAGACAAAGGCTGGCTCATTCTTCTGGCCTCTCTTTGGCACAGGTGCCAAGAAGGGCGCATCAGTCTCAACCAAAATGCGCCCATCTGGAATATCGCGGGCAACGTCTTGTATCTCTGTGGCAGATTTAAATGTGACAATACCTGAGAAGCTTACATAAAATCCGATGGCAAGTGCGCGCTCCGCCAGTTCCTTGCCTGAGCTAAAGCAATGTAACACGCCGCGATACGGCCCCTTTTGATATTCATCTTCTAGGATGTCGGCCATATCCGTATCGGCATCTCTGGCATGGATAATAATGGGTAAATCTAAGGCGCGGGCGACCGTGATCTGCGCCCTGAGGCTTTCTGCCTGCGCGTCATGTGGTGCATTATCATAATAATAATCAAGTCCTGCTTCGCCAATGGCGACGCATTTTGGATGAGAGGCTAGCGCTGTGATTGCTTCAATGTCACAGGCAAGTGGCTCATTCCCTGCTTCATGGGGATGAATACCAACTGAGCAATAGATATGATCATATGTCTCTGCAATATCAATGACTTGCTGTGCCGTGCTTAGTTTCACGCCAATAGAAATAATCTGGCCAACATTTGCATCCTTAGCGCGGGCTAAGACATCATCTAGCTGCTCTGCGAGATGCGGATAATCTAAATGGCAATGCGTATCAATGAGATGCATTCTCTATGCCTCATCTTCAACATAGCGAGGAAACACACCTTGCGGCTTTTCAATCATGATGCCGTCATGGGAACGTCTTTGACCAGCTAATCTCGTAAAGTTGCGCTCATCCTGCGGAATTTTAAACTGATCAAGTAACGCCTCAGCTGCTTGAGGCATGAAAGGCTGCAGCAAAATAGCAACTTGACGCAAGACTTCCATTAAAACAGCCAAAACCTCGCCCATACGGTCAATATCTGTTTTCTTCAGAGACCATGGCGCCATAGTGTCTATATAGCGGTTTGATTGACTGATTACATCCCAAATCAAACGCAGCGCTTCATGGAATTGTTGATGGAGCACAGCCTCTTTCACCGCGTCTAGTAATCCATCGACAGCCGCAAGCAATGCTGTATCATCTTCTGTTGGGTTGTTTGGCAAGGCTGGCAAATGACCGTCACAATTTTTGAAAATAAGGGACTGGACACGGTTACTTAGATTGCCAAGGTCATTGGCTAAGTCACTGTTAATACGTTGAATCATAGCAGACCGTGCGAAATCGCCATCTCTGCCAAATGGCACCTCTCTCATGAGGAAATAGCGTGTCTGGTCAAGGCCAAACTCATCAACAAGCGCATGAGGATCAATCACATTCCCTAGTGATTTAGAAATTTTCTGACCTTCATTCGTCCACCAACCATGGGCATAGACCCGTGATGGCAATGGCAGGTCAGCCGCCATCAGAAAGGCTGGCCAATAGACCGCATGAAACCGGAGGATGTCCTTACCGACCATATGAATATTCGCTGGCCATAGGGCCTCATAGCTGGCCTCATCATCGCCCCAGCCAGCGGCTGTCAGGTAATTTGTAAGCGCATCAAGCCACACATACATGACATGATCATCATCACCTGGGACAGGCACGCCCCATTTAAAGCTCGTGCGACTAACCGATAAATCTTTCAAGCCGCCAGATACAAATGACTTAATCTCATTAAAGCGGCTTTGCGGCGCGACAAAGTCAGGGTTTGCCTCATAAAAGGCAAGTAGTTTGTCTTGCCACGCAGACAAATTAAAGAAATAGGAGGGCTCTTCCACCCATTCCACCGGGGCACCAGTTGGCGCCTTGCCATCGACGATTTCCGTTTCAGTGTAATAGGCTTCATCACGGACCGAATACCAGCCAGCATATTTGCCAAGGTAAATATGTCCTTTTTCGAGTAACAGAGACCATAATTTCTGGCACGTTTTTTTATGTCTATCAGATGT
>WTJA01000123.1:0-3435 GCA_011524995.1 Alphaproteobacteria bacterium
CAGCTCTTGCTGCCTATCTTTGCGGCAGCCATTGTGGGGGGATTAGGCAACCCGCTTGGCGCGATTGCTGGCGGCTTTGTCATTGCCTTGTCTGAGGTTTTACTCACCTTCGCCTATAAGCGCTTCTTAGGCTATTTATTGCCTGATGGCTGGGCGCCTGAGAGCTTTATGCAATTGCTGTCTACTGACTATAAATTTGCCGTATCATTCACCGTGCTTGTCATTGTGCTGTTGGTACGACCAACCGGTATCTTTAAGGGGCAAACACTATGATGATGAATCGTAATTTACTCCTCTTCTCTGGGATGGCTGGCCTGCTAATGCTGGTTGGTTTCCTGCAAAGTTGGAACCTGTCACTGGCCATTATTAATCTATGCCTCATCTCAGCCGTGATGGCGCTTGGTGTGAATATCCAGTGGGGCTATGCGGGTCTGTTAAATGTGGGCGTCATGGGCTTTGCCGCGCTTGGCGGACTAGCCGCTGTGTTAGTGTCAGCGCCACCTGTCCAAGAAGCCTGGGAAGCTGGCGGCGCTGGCATCATCTTTGCAGGGCTTGTGCTTGTGGCAACCGTGATAGCCATGCGCCTTGTCTATCCACGCTTACAAGGGCGGCAACGCCTGCTTGCGATGGCCGCCTTAGGGGGCTTGGGTTATTTCGTGGCACGCGCCTTTTATGGCCCAGCAACAGAAGCGATTGAGTTGGTGAACCCTGCCACTTCTGGTTATTTGGGCGGCTTGGGTCTACCTATCCTTATCTCATGGCTTGTGGGCGGCGTCTTTGCTGCTGGTGCGGCTTATGTGGTTGGTAAGGTGGCTTTGGGCTTGCGCTCTGATTACCTTGCGATTGCCACGCTTGGTATCTCAGAGATCATCATCGCTGTCTTGAAGTTCGAAGATTGGATGACAAGAGGCGTGAAGAATGTCATCGGCTTGCCGCGCCCTGTGCCTTATGAGGTGAATATTCAAAACTCACCTTTCTTCCAAGAATTGGCTGCAAGCGCGAATATCCCGCTGATTGAGTTTTCATCCATCATTGTCAAATTATGCTATGCCTTCTTGTTTGGCGGTGTATTGCTTATCATCCTGTATCTGTCTGAAAAGGCGTTGAATTCGCCATGGGGCCGCATGATGCGCGCTATCAGAGATAATGAAACAGCTGCCGAGGCCATGGGTAAGAATGTGACAGGTCGTCACCTTCAGGTCTTCGTTCTAGGCTCTGCTGTGATCGGGATTGCCGGCGCAATGCTCACCACATTAGATGGCCAATTTACCCCAGCCTCTTATCAGCCATTACGCTTCACATTCTTGATTTGGGTGATGGTGATTGTAGGCGGCTCTGGCAATAATTGGGGCTCTGTCCTAGGCGGCTTTGTCATTTGGTTTGCTTGGGTCGAAGCGGAACCTGTTGGCTTGATGCTGATGGAACTTGTGACATCTGGCATGGCTGAAGATTACTGGCTACGCACACATTTGCTCAATGCAGCCGCTCATATGCGCCTGATGACCATGGGGATTGTGTTGCTGCTTGTCTTGCGCTTTGCGCCGCGCGGGCTCATCCCTGAGAAGCGATGACGCCTATCCTATGATGACGAAGCAGGCGCCGCCGATTGAATGATGGGCGGCGTTTGTGCATCTGGCGTTTGGTTCTTATCTTCAAGCTCACCTTCATCTGCCATGCTCACAGGCGGCACTGTCACTTTGGGCCGCTGCCAGCTATGCGAGGCCGCGGTCCCGCATGCTTTGCATAAAAAGGCATAATCATGAGGGGCATAGCCACAGCTTGCACAATGCCAATGGGCGGCGCGCGGGGCACGGGCCGCTTGTGTCATCGCCTGCGCTGCCTCGTCTGGTTTCTCAGTGCCTTCTGCAATGGCTGCCTGCACCATAAAATAGCTATTCGTTGGCTGATAGAGCGGTGATAAATGAGATAAGGCTTGCGAGGCTGAGGCCCAAATACCAACCTCAACCGCATAGATAGCAATCGCCTCATAAGCCTCATCTTTAAGATTGGATTTAGCAGCAAGCTTCATTAGGTGAGAGATAAGCTGGCCGTCATTGAAATCTTGCACCCCTTGCTGGAGCGCAAGCGTATCTTTCTGAGGCGCGCGGCGAAACGCAATATCTGCCAAGCGCCGTGCCCCTTTTTTATCACCTGCATCATATAAGAGCTGACCCTTCGCCAAAAAGGCTGGAACAAAATCAGGGGCAAGACCAAGCGCTTCATCTAGCAAACTGCGCGCCTGCTTCACTGCCGCGGCCTCATGCGCCTCTGTGGCAAGATGTGTGGTCAATTTCACATAGAGATCTTGCGCATCAGTTCGATATTGCGCCGCCTCTGCGCCCCCATGATTCATACAGATGCGTAAGGCCTCTCTGGCCTCATCCCACGCGCCATCTTGCAGCGCCTGCTGCATCATAATTTTCGCTGCCTCTGCTGAATGCGGCATGAGCGCAAACGCATTCTGGGCCGCCTCTGTCATCGCAAGGCGCGCGGTTTCATCCCCTTGATTAGCCGCGGTTTGGTACAAACGCATGAGCCCTAATTCACCAAAATAAGCTGTCTCTTTGCCATTTGCCAATTTCTCAAAATAGCTTTTTGCCGCTTTCACATCACCCTTGGCATGAGCTGCTTGCGCCGCCAACAAATCTGTTAAAATCGTTTGATCACATAATTTCTCAGCACGTTTGGCCTGACGGCTGGCTGTGAGATGATCGCCTGCGGCGAGCGCTACAAATCCCAAAGATAAAGCTGTTTCGCCTTTTTGGCGTCTGCGCTGCTGCCAGCCTTGAGAGAAGAGACGCGGCCATGCCACAAGGGCGCGTATGACGCGATCGACAAAAATAGCCATCACTGCCAAAGCGCCAATCGCGACCACCGCATAGGAGGTCATCACTTCCATCTGATAGCCAAGCCAGGTGATGGTTGTTGTGCCTTGTTGTTGCGCAAGCCAGCTGGCTGCAAAGGATACAAAGATAGCAATGATAAGAAAAACGCTTAATCGTAAAATCATGACGCATCCTCCTGCTGAGACAGCATAACCGCCTGCATCAACATGTGGGCTTTTGTTTCTGCCTCTATCCTAGCACGCGCCTTTGCCAGCCATAAAGCGGCTTGTTCGGTGTCTTGTGTCATCACAAGTGCCACCAACGCTGACAGAGATAAGGTAGGATCAAAAGGGTCAGGCGGTGATACCGCATCAACCTCAGGCACTGTGCCAGTAATCGGTTGTAATTTGACAAGATCGGCAAACCACCCTGTGAGGCCCGATAAGGGGGCAGCATCCTCTGCTGCACCTTCTGCGGCATCCCATAATGATTTGGCTTCCTGCCGCAAGCTTTGATGCGAGGATTGCCCTGCCAATGAGAGAATATCATCTAACGCTTCCTGATGGGAAAGAGCTGGCATCGAAGAGATAAGCGGCGCAAGATAAGAGAC
>WTJA01000123.1:3535-6899 GCA_011524995.1 Alphaproteobacteria bacterium
GCGGCTGTTTTGGATGTAGATGATGGCGAAGCTGCGGATGATGGCTTCGCCTCTTTCACCTCGGCTTGCCCTTCAATAATATCGTCTTCTGCCTCAGGGGTGGTAGGGGTGTGATCTGTTGAACTCATGCCGAGGCTGTCCTTTGCTGCCTGTCATAACAGGCGATGGCGGCGCAGACCGACACAGGCCGTTTACGCCGTGAAATCACGATATTTGTCCAATTGTGGGCGGCCTCAGCCACCCGGTGCGAAATCACAAATAATGGTATGTCGTCACGCGACTTCGCAAGATGTGCCGTATCAAGCAGGCGGTCAAATATCTCAATCTGCGCTTGGGACAAACCCATCACGCCTGTGATGTGACCAGCGGCAAGCGCTACCAATACAGCCTCTGGCAGATGCGCCCTTGCTTTCAGATTATAGGCTATTTGCGCCTCTATCTGACAGATCCCAGCAAGGGCCGAGGCAAAATCAAAACTAACCCTGTCACCACGCAGCCATACCATATGGTTCGGCACTGGCCGTTCTCTCATAGCCTCAGCTAACGCTGCCGCATTATCAGGCCCGGCCCATACATCGCGATAACCTTTCTCACGCGCAAGCGCGGCCGTACGCCGTCCTACACAAAATACGGGGCGCGCGATCGCATCAGACGGGGGTAATGCCAGCGCTGCCTTTGGGCTTGTCAGCAAAATACCACCGGCGTCTTTGAGGCGCAGCTCATCATGGGGGCGGTAGGTCACATCCTGCATGGGGCAAGGCAAAAGCGAGATGCCATAGCGCGCTAAGAGGCGTCTATCCTCTTCGGCAGATTCGATATCACGTAATGATAAAAACATCACAAAACAGACCTAGGTGAAAGCATAATGGTAAGCTATCGCAGTGTGACGGTCTTGCCTAGCGGCATTTATGAAGCAGCCCTCGATAACACATCCCTAAGCAAGGAAGGACGGGCCACCACATTTCTCCAATAGCTGTTCTGCGACCGCAATCCCAAGTGCGGCTGGGTCAGTGCTGGCCCCGGTTGCTTCGGCCGAATAACTTGCCGCACCATCAGCGCTTAACACACAGGCTTGTAACCGCAGCTCACCTGAAGGGAGCCTATCAGCCATTGCCCCAATCGGGGTCCGGCAGGAGCCATCAAGACGATCAAGCAAGGCGCGTTCTGCCGTAATGGCAAGGAATGTTTCTTGGCAGTGGAACGTCTGGAAGAGGGCCCGCATCGCATCAGCCCGGCTTTCATCTTGCGTGGCGATTTGTAACGCAATCACCCCTTGCGAGGCTGATGGCATCATCACACTTTCGGGAATCGCTGTGCCGACATCTTCCATCCCGAGACGCAACAGCCCTGCCTTTGCCAAAATAATCGCATCATAGCGCCCTTCAGCGAGCAATGAGAGGCGTCGTTGCACGTTACCACGTAATAATTCGATTTTGAGATCAGGACGATAATGGCGCAATATTGAGGCGCGGCGCACCGAGGATGTTCCCACAATGGAACCCTGCGGTAAGTCAGCGATTGTGCGGTATGGCCCGATAAGGCAATCGCGCCTATCTTCACGTGGTAGCACAGCCACCAAATCTGTTTGCGGGGCCAAGATGGTTTCCATATCTTTGAGAGAATGAACCGCACAATCAGCTTGGCCCGCCATTAATTCAGCTTCAAGCGCTTTCACGAATAGGCCCTTGCCACCAATCTCAACCAGCGGTCTATCAATCACTTCATCCGCTCTTGTTGAAATTCCGATAATCTCATGAGGCACTTTGCCAAGCAGCGATGCCACCATCTCTGTTTGCACCATCGCTAATGGCGAGCGTCTGGTGACGAGGCGCAGCGGCTTATCAGCAAAGAGTTCAGAATAAGGTTCCATGCCACCTGTCTAATGATGTATGAAAGAGATGCAAGGGAAAAATCGAAAAATCACGCCCCCCATAATGGATGGACATCACGCCTATGACTGGTTCTTTGACAGCAAAAAAGACCCCTTTCTGTATCCTTGGTATTGAGAGTTCTTGTGATGAAACAGCGGCGGCCATTGTTGCCAGCGACAAGGTCATTCATGCCAATATTATTGCCTCATCCTCTGCCCTTCATGCCCAGCATGGCGGTGTCGTGCCTGAAATTGCGGCGCGCGCCCATTTAGATACGCTAGCGCCTGTGATTACCAAAGCCTTCACAGAGTCAGGCCTCAGCTGGGATGACATTGATGGGGTCGCCGCCACTGGCGGACCTGGCTTAATCGGTGGTGTGTTGGTGGGGACAGTCGCTGCCAAAGCCATGGCGCGCTTTCACGACAAACCCTATTTTGCGATCAATCATTTGGAAGGCCATGCCCTTACCGCGCGTCTGACCAATGATACGCCGTTCCCCTATCTCCTGCTGCTTGTCTCAGGCGGACATACACAGCTTTTGCTCGTGAGAGATGTCGGACAATATGAACGTGTTGGCACCACGATGGATGATGCCGCAGGTGAGCTATTTGACAAAGCGGCCAAGATTTTAGGACTAGGCTATCCTGGCGGCCCGGCCTTGGAACAAGCAGCCAAGGATGGCGATCCCAAAGCAGTGAAGCTGCCACGCCCTTTGAAGGGCGCTGACCATGCGCATTTTTCATTCTCAGGGTTAAAAACAGCCATCGCCCAACAAATTGAAAAACATGGCACAAAAATGAGCGTCGCTGACTATGCGGCGTCATTGCAAGCCGCAATCACAGATTGCCTAGCTGACCGTGTGCGCCATGCCATTGCATATGCGATGACAGATGAGGCCTTTGCCGCCCATCCGCAACTTGTTGTGGCAGGCGGCGTCGCAGCCAATCAGGCCATTGCCGCCGCGCTAGATACCTTATGCCATGAGACAGGTTGTAGGCTCGTTGTTCCGCCGCCTCACCTCTGTACTGATAATGCCGCGATGATTGCCTGGGCCGGGGTTGAATATTTCGCGCGTGGCGAGGCCTCCTCGACAGATTTTGCGCCGCGGCCGCGCTGGCCGCTTGATGATAACGCCGCGCCCCCTCCTGGCAGAGGAGTACGCCCATGACCTGACGGATAACCGTGATTGGCGGCGGCGCCTGGGGCGCTGCGATCTCAAGCATTTTGCACAAGTCACATAAGGTCAGCTGCCTTGTTCGGGGCCAGGAAACCGCACGCGCACTTGCCCAATGCAAAGTGCCACGCTTGCCAAACATCACCTTGCCTCATCCCTTATCCGCCACAACTGACGCAAGCAGTTTGCAAGAGGCTGATATCATCTATCTCGTGGTGCCCGCCTCCGCAACAGAAGAGGCGCTATCGCTTATCACCCAGCACGCGGCAGAGACATGCCCTGTTATTTTATGCGCGAAGGGGTTGATTGAAGATGGGCC
>WTJA01000123.1:6999-34399 GCA_011524995.1 Alphaproteobacteria bacterium
ACAGGGCTTGCGTTGGGAGATAATGCAAGGGCAGCCCTTATCACCAGAGGTGTGGCAGAGACAAATAGGCTTGTCCAAGCCTTAGGCGGCCATGCAGAGACAATGAGCGGCCTTGCTGGCATTGGCGATCTTGTCTTAAGCGCGGCCGGGCCTCATTCCCGAAATATGGCCTATGGTCTGGCGCTTGGGGCTGGCACCACCATTCCAGATGCGTTGAGCGAAGGCGCGCGCACAGCCCCCTTATTGGCACAGCGCGCCCGATATGAACAGGTTGATATGCCGCTCACACAAGCTGTTGCGAAAGCGCTAACGGGCGCAGCGTTACAGCCTATCATCACAGATCTATTAGCGCGGCCCACCGTACAAGAATAGCATCATCAAAAAACGGAGACATGAAATGGCTTATTGGCTATTTAAATCAGAACCAAATACATGGTCATGGCAGAACCAACTAGATAAGGGTGATGCCGGCGAGGGCTGGGACGGTGTGCGCAATTACCAAGCCTCAAATAATATGAAAGCCATGGAAATCGGTGATCTTGGCTTTTTCTATCATTCTGTGAATGAAAAGCAGATTGTCGGGATTGTTGATGTCATTGAACGCTACCACCCTGATCCCACAGATGCCTCAGGGCGCTTTGGTATGGTCACAGTGCGCGCGGTGAAAACGGTGACGCGGCCTGTCACTTTGGCAGAGATGAAGGCTGAGCCTGCCTTAGAAGATTTCGCGCTTATTCGTCAGTCACGTTTATCAGTCGTACCTGTCAATGAGGCACAATGGCAGCTGATTATGCAGATGGCAGAGACAGCGCTTTAAGCGGCGCTATCTTCGGTTTGCGGACGCAGAATAAAATATAAATTCCGCGCATAGATAAACAGCCCGAGACCCTGACCACAAATAATCACAGGGTCTTGGCGCCAAATGGCATACAGCAATAGCACCGTCCCGCCGCCAATCGAGAAATACCAAAAGGCCACTGGGATCACCGATTTCTTATCTTTCTCTGAACGAATCCATTGGATAATAAAGCGGCTCGCAAACAGAGCCTGACCACCAAAACCGACAATAATCATTAGCTGTTCTGGTGATTGCGCCATCGAGGCTGGTAAGAACGGAAAAATCATGACCAAAGTGGCAGAGATTGCCAGCGCGGCACTACCAATCATATCAGAGAGAAGGGCAATCATAAGGTCTCTTACTCCTCAATACGCTGCTCTGAGACAGCGTTAGATTTATCAGCGCGCAATAGCAACCACATCACACCTAGCACATCAACCAAACCGACAAGCGCGCGGTTCAAATTTGTATATTTTGATGCGCCAGCAGAGCGCGCCCGGTGCGCCACAGGCACAGCCAACACTTCGCCGCCTGCGCGTCTCACCAAAGTGGGCATGAAACGATGCATGTGATTGAAAAAGGGCAATTGCAAGAATATATCGCGATCGACCACCTTAATACCACAGCCAGAATCAGGATGGGTATCCTTTAGGAACCGCCGTCTCACAAAACGCGCGACCCCAGATGCCCGCCGGCGCATCGCACTATCTTGGCGTTTAGTACGCACACCGCCTGCCATACCTCGTGCGGGGCGAATGGTTTCAAGCTGCGTGATCAAATGTGGCAAATCAGCTGGCACATTTTGGCCATCGCCATCTAGCACGCCGATCAGCGCACCGCGTGCCCGCAATAGACCAGAGCGAATAGCCGCCGATTGGCCTGCGCGCGTGGCATGATGCAAGACGCGCAATTCTTTTACTGTCGCAAGCGCGTCTGTTAACTCAGCCGCTGAGCCATCATCAGACCCATCATTAATATAGATAATCTCAAAATCACGACCGGATAACGCTTCAACAATTTCAGCAATCAACGGCGCAATATTACCAGCCTCATTCATCACTGGTACAATAACAGAGATATCACAAGCCTGTTGTGCAATAGCGACATTGCCGTTTGAAATAGCCGTCCCGGCATCAGAATGAGATGGTGAAGAAGCCACGAATTAGTCCCTTATGCGCGCTGGCGTAACCGTTCTACGGCCTTGTTGTACAAAGATAATGAGATGGCGTCAAACTTCGTGTGATCTTGAGACGGGCACACCTTCTAAGGGCGGCGTTGATAGAGATGTAATGTCACATCCTGACCGCGTGAGATATTAAACCCTGTCACACGCCCCACCTCTGTCACCGCAATACCAAGCTGGTCAATCGTCTCAGAAAACCCCTGCTTCTTCCGCCCTTCAATGATGGCCAGGGATTGCGGCGCTTCTGCCAATAGCAGGGCCGCTTCTTGTTCTGTGATCAAAAGCGTATCTTTACCAAGTAAAAATACCATAGATGGCTCATGATATCCTGCCGCACCAATCACAGGCGGCATCGTCTCACGTTTCGCCAGCTCTGCTTGCAGGGCTGTTGACACATGCAGCTGATGGCTCGCAGATAGGATACCACTAATCACCACCATATGAAGCACCACACCACTCATCAGGGTCAGCATCATCACACCAGATTGCGGTGCCTTATACCACTGCCACCACAGCGCCAGGCACCCACAGGTGATTAAGAAACCAAGCAATGATAAAAAGAAGGCATTGCCAGAGCCAAAGCGCAATGCGCCATAGATTAAAAAGCCAGAGAGTAAGAGGCCGGACAATCCTGCAATGCCGGCGATGATTAGGCGGGCTATGTGCCGTGGTTTGCTCTGTGGGGCGGCATGTAAAAACGCCACGAGAACAAGCAAGAATAAGGCTGGCAAAGCTGGCAGGACATAATGCGGCAATTTGGTCGGCGTTGCCTCAATAAGCAACCAATAGCCTGCTGCCCATGCTACCAAAAACCGCACCTTGTCAAACCGCCAAGTCGTTTTGTCAAATAAGGCAAGCTGGCTGAGGAACAAAGATGCGGGGAAGCTGATAAGGCCTAGGATGAGGAGATAGGTCCCAAAAGGGGCCCCATGTGATTCTTGGCCTGATTGCACTTTTGCAAGAAAATCTGCCTTGATCGCAATATCTAAAAAGGCGCCATTTGTTGCGATCTGAACAGAGATAGCCCAAGGCGCCACGATAATCGCTGTGATAAGCAAGCCACGCCATAGACGGATATGTCGCCAAAGCACAAGCGACCTATCAAAGAGGCTGAGCGCGATAATCGTGCCAAAAGCCACAAGCGGGCCAATCGGTCCTTTGACTAAAATAGTCAGGCCCATCGCGACCCAGAATTGGCTAGTGGCTGCGCCTGCCTGTCCGTCAAATCGGCGGCGATAAATATCAAATAACGCCCATTGCTGCCAGAGAATTAGCGCCAAGAGGAACGCATCTGTTTTAGCCAAATGCGCTTCGGCATAGGCAATAAAGCTACTTGCCAGAAGCAAGGCAGCCATCAGCGGACCAGCCCCGCCCCAGGCTGTGAGGTTCATTTGCCGCGCTATCAGATAGATAAGACATAGAGATGCTAAAAAGCCCGCCAGCGACGGGAGCCGGTAGCTCGCGATATCTGCCTCGCCGAATAATGCCGCCGACACCGCTTGCAACCAATAAATCCCAGCTGGCTTTTTGGCCCGATAATCATCTTGGAATTTGATGGTAATAAAGTCACCAGAGGCCAGCATTTGGCTGGAGGCTTGGGCAAACCGCGCTTCATCTCTGTCAATCGGCGCAAGCTGGCCATGACCCCACAAGACCATCCCTGCCACCAACAGTAATAGCAGCATTATCACAGATTTCATCCGCGCGAGTTGGGCAATCATCTGCCCCACATCTGAGAGGGAGGCCGGTCGTTGAATAGGCTGCATGACAGGGACATCCCCTACGGGCTTAACCAATGGTAAAAATCCTGTCTAGAATAAAGCAAAATGTCCCTCTGATACAATCAATTAATCAATCCGCCACCATGAGGGCCTCAGGACATCATGGCAGGAAATAGCGCTAGTCTTCTGTAGCCATCATTGGCATAATCCGGCCATGTCTGACGCTCACACCTCTACCATTCCCCCTCATAAGCAAGCGCAATGGTCTCATATTTGGCATTTATCATGGCCCATTATGATTTCAAACCTATCGCAGCCGCTTGTAGGGGCTGCCGATACGGCGATGATGGGACATCAACCTGACCCCGCCGGTATTGGCGGCGTCGCTCTTGGTACATTGGTGGTACATTTTATCGTGATGCTGTTTTCTTTCTTGCGGATGAGCACCACTGCCCTCACCTCACAAGCCTATGGGAAACGAGATGATGCGGCGATCCTTCGCCCTTTGCAAAGAGGGTTGATGATCGGCCTAGGCGCCGGCCTTATCGCGCTGCTGGCCCATGATCCCCTAATCTCCTTATCGCTCCTAATCTTACCAGCCTCTGAGGCAGTCGAAGGCTATATGGTAGAGTACATCGCCATCCAGCTTTTTGCGCTGCCAGCCATTTTGATGAATACTGCGCTGTTAGGGTGGCTCTATGGTCTGCAATCTATGCGGATAGGGATGGTGCAGCTATTGCTCGTCAATGGCCTCAACATTCTATTGAATTTTGTGTTTGTATTAGGATTTGATGCCGGCATTCAAGGTGTGGCCTTGGCATCTGTCATTGCCAATTGGGTCGGGCTGCTTTGTATCCTGCCCTTTGTGCATCGCCACTTTGCCCGCTATTTAGCAGGCCTCCTCCGCCTCAAAGACGCCCTCACCCAAGGAGGGTGGCAGGCCTATGCAAGCTTGTCTCGTGATATCCTCATCCGAACATTATTGCTTTATCTGGTAGAAGCCATCTTACTATCAAGTGGCGGCAAAACAGGGGATGTTGCCCTTGCTAGCCTGCAAGTGACTATGGTCATCTTTTTCATGATTGCCTATGCCCTTGATGGCTTTGCGCATGCCAGTGAAGCACTTGTTGGCACGGCTGTTGGGCGGGATGATAAAGCCTTATTGTCACAAACGATCTGGCGTGCGACAAGCCTTGCCTTTCTGGTTAGCCTGATAATCACTGCCTTTTTATGGCTAGCGCAGCCTGTGATCTTATCGCTTCTGACCTCACAAAGAGAGGTCATCGCCTATATGGATGGGCTGTGGGTCTATGTGCTGCTTTTGGCACCGCTCTCTGTCTTGGCGTTTCAAATGGATGGCATTTTCATTGGGGCAGCATTGGGCCATGCTTTGCGCAATAGTATGATGATGTCCTTTGCCACCTTTGTGGGCAGCTTATGGCTCTTTGGCTATTTTGGGGACGCGCCTTTGGCTTTCCCAGCTGGTGCCCTTGACGGCGTCGTGATTGCCTTTATCCTCTATTTAGCGATGCGCGGCATATCACTTACCTTGTTCTTGCCACAACTCTATCGCAGATTATCCACCTCTTAGACCCTGCGGGGGCATCACCAAGAAAGGCTTCTTATGTCAGCGCTTTTTTACACCGATACCGCCTATCAGCTTGCTGCACCACAAACAGACAGTGCCCCGCCATTATGGGTTATCTCGCAAGCCAACAGCCAAAGCTGGCATGAGGGGCTATCTGCCTTTCATCAACAAAGCTTAGCCTCGCAAAACATCACCCTATCGGGGGGAACAGCTGGCTTGTTGCTTGATGAGACAGGCCATATTGCGATGGGCTATGTGATTGTTACAGATAGCCTTATTTGGCAGGCTGCTGCTGCCGCTCAGACATTACCAGCGCACAGCTACACCCTTACAGCTTATGGCGATGACCTCTCAGCTGATGATTTACAGCTGATCGCTCTTGGCTTTGCGCTGGCGCGCTATCAACTTTCCAAAGAGGGTGTGAGCCGTGATGTGGCGTCTCTCGCCACTGGTTTTGATGATGAGACTGCCGCGCTTTATGAAGGTATCAGCTTCTGCCGTGACCTCATCAATGCCCCTGCTAATCAGATGACGCCTGCTCAGCTAGCTAATGAAGCTGTGGCGCTTGCTCATCATTATGGCGCTGACTGTGAGGTCATCACAGGTGCGGATTGCGAAGCCCGCTTCCCCGCCCTTTACACCGTCGGTCGTGCCGCAGAAATTGGGCCGCGCCTCATTGATTTTTCATGGGGTGACACGGGGCCAGCAATTACATTAGTCGGCAAAGGCATCACCTTTGATTCAGGTGGCCTTGACCTAAAACCATCGAAAGCGATGGAAATGATGAAAAAAGATATGGGTGGGGCAGCCCATGTCCTAGGTCTTGCAGCGGCAATTATGCATAGCAAGCTGCCTGTCAAATTACGCGTCCTGATCGCGGCGGCTGAAAATGCGGTCTCTGAAAAAGCGATGCGACCCATGGATGTGATTGATACCGCCGCAGGCATCAAAGTGGAGGTCGGCAACACCGATGCAGAAGGGCGGCTTGTGCTTGCGGATGCGCTTGATCTTGCGATTAAGGATAAGCCTGATTTCTTACTTGATTTCGCCACTTTGACAGGGGCCGCGCGTGTCGCACTTGGTACGGAATGCCCAGCATTATTCTGTAATGAAGCAGAGACGGCGCAGCGGATTATGGCATGTGGCCTTGCAGCGGATGACCCTGTCTGGCAATTGCCTTTATTTGAGCCTTATGAACGCTTTCTGGATGCCGGTCATATGGCCCTATCAAGCACAGGCCAATCAGGATATGGCGGCGCCATTACCGCCGCTTTATTCTTGCGTCGCTTTACCGGCAAAGAGGTGAATTGGGCGCATATTGATGTGATGGCTTGGAATCTAGCGAGCCGCCCCGGACGCCCTCGCGGTGGTGAGGCCATGGGATTACGCGCCTGCTATGCCTATATCAAAGAGCTAGCCGCTGGCTAATAGCCTTTTTGTCTATCAACAATATTCTGAGCTGGCTGCCCTGTGGCAAAGGCATGGATTGCTTTTGCCACTTGTTGCGCGGCGGTATTGGGATTGGTTTGCGCCGCCACATGCGGCCAGATTTCAATATGCGGATTCTCCCAGAAAGGATGTGATGGCGGCAAAGGCTCATCGACGAACACATCAAGGCAGGCGCCTGCCAAATGACCGGTGCTGATGGCCTGTTGCAAATCATCTTCGACCACATGCGCCCCACGCCCCGCATTGATGAGATAGGCGCCGACTTTCATTTTCGCAAAACTACTTTGGTTAAAACAGCCTCTGGTCTCATCCGTTAGCGGCATAACACAGATATGAATATCCATCTCCCTTAGCATGTAATCAAAGCCGTCTGGCCCGTGACAATAGCGCATGGCCTTGTCACTGCGTGGCGCTGAGACATAGCCTGTCACATCAAAATGCAAGGCTTGCAATTGCCGCGCAACCTCAGCCCCTATCGCCCCAACACCATATAAGCCAATTTTGACCGATTGCGCCTCTCGCTGCGGTAGGGGACGGAATTCCCGTCTGGCACGCAATGCCCGATAATCAGCGGCTTTGCGGATATGCGACAAGACAGCCAATGAGACCCAATGACCAAGCGCCACAGACATATCAGGGTCAACCAGCCGCACCAAAGGCACCGTTTGTGGCAAGCTCGGATCAGCCAAGACATGGTCGACCCCTTGGCCAAGCGAGATAATCCCCTTCAAATGCGGCAGAGAGGCGAGCACACCATGCGGCGGCTTCCACACTGTGACAGCGATCGCGTCTTGCGCCTCCTCAGAGTGAAGCGACACCAATTTTACCTGCGGTAAATAGGGTTGTAGGCGTGCTTGCCACGCTTCACGGCGTGAGGCTTCTGCGGCATCATCATAATAGCCGACAATAATGGTATCTTCTGTGAGCACGCTCATCGTTGCATCGCATTCAAAGCCTGCTCATGCAGCGCTTCATTGGCAGCCGCAATCAGCGATCCTGTTTGGCCAAGGCGAACAGGCTTGCCGTCCCAATCAGTGACGATACCACCGGCTTCTTCAATCACTGGCACCAATGCCATAATGTCATGGCTCGCTAATTGATGCTCTATCACAAGGTCAATGTGACCCGCCGCAAGCAACGCATAATTATAACAATCACCACCCCAGCTTGCTGTCAGGCAGCGTTCTGCCAGCGCCTGAAATTTGGATAGTGCCGCCTCTGATAGCGCCTCAGGCGCCGTTGAGGCTAGCCTGACTTGGGCAAGATCTGTATGGGCAGAAGTATGGATAGCGACGCCATTACAGGTTGCGCCTTGCCCTTTCACACCGATATACATCTCGTCCATCATCGGCATATCAATCACACCAGCGATGGGGACATGATGGTCCACAAGCGCGATTAATGTTCCAAAAGTTGGTTTGCCGCAAATGAAGGCCCGCGTCCCATCAATCGGGTCAATTACCCAATCACAAAGACCAGAGGCAACACCGCCTTCTTCCTCGCCGACAATTTGATGGTCAGGATAATCCTGGGCAATCATGGCCCGGATGGCAGCTTCTGCTTCTTTATCTGCCTTTGTCACAGGGCTGGCATCTGCCTTGCCTTCGATGGTGATATTCTGGCGAAAATATTTCGCAATCACAGGGCGTGAGGCAAAACAAAAGCTGGCAAGAGACCCTGCCAGCTTTGTTAACTCATATGAAGATGGTGCGGCACTCATGCCAGTCACATCGCCGTCTTACTGTGCCTCAGATGCAATCTCAGCATCTGTTGGCAAAGCAGCTGGCGCGCCTGAGAGGCTGCGTAGATAGGCAATCATATTAGCTCTATCTTGCGGCTTCTTCAGACCGGCAAAGTTCATCTTTGTACCTGAAATGTAGGCTTTTGGCTTATAGAGGAATTGATTCAGCGCATCATAATCCCATCCGCCACCAAATTCAGCCAAGGCTGTTGAATAGCCAAAGCCAGCAACCGCACCCTTGTCAGCATTTACGATATTGTAAAGTGCAGGGCCTACCTTATTCGCGCCGCCTTCATCAAAGACGTGGCACGCTGTACATTTCTTCGCAAGCTTCATACCTGCGGCGACATCGGCTTCAGCCAACAATGCCAAAATAGGCTCTGGGCCAGCTGGTGCAGCAGCCGCAGCTGTTGATGCCACTTCAGTGACCTCAATCGGGTAGGCATGGCCCTTGGCTTCATCATGGCCATGACCGTGATGTGATGGCACAAGCACTTCACCCAATTTTACGCCAGCCATCATCAATAGCGCTGCTAGCAATACACCTGCAAAAATCTTATTAAATTTGAGTTCATCCATTGTGATGTTCCCCTTAGTCCCTATCCGTAGCTGCGCTTGCAGCAAAAGTGGTGAAACAATTTCCCGCTTTTCTATATCTGATGCGCCTCATTTTCTCAAGTCATCTAGCACGTATATGTGATTTTCTTTTGCACGCTTTTCCATTTTATGGAACTAATGGCGCATGATGAGCAGTGATAAGATGATTATTTTGATTCCAGCGCGTATGGCCGCAAGCCGTCTTCCTGGCAAACCTATGGCTGATATTGCTGGCAAACCTTTGATAGAACATGTGTGGAATCAAGCCGTTAGCGCTGATATTGCGCCTGTCTTTGTGGCAACGGACCACACCGATATTTATGATCATATTACGTCGATTGGCGGACAGGCTGTGATGACGGATGAAGCGCATCCCTCAGGCTCTGACCGGATCTTTGAGGCACTTTGTCACATCGATGCCGATGGTCACTATCAACAGATCATCAATCTGCAGGGCGATTTGCCAACCATCACACCAGTAGCTATTGCCGCACTCGCGCAACTACTCAAAGACGGAAGCTGTGATCTGGCAACGTTAGTGGCGCCTGCAACTTCTGACGAAGTGTCAAAGTCTCAAGTTGTGAAAGCTGTCATGAGTTGGGATGAAGACGGGTCTCTCACGGGCCGCGCCCATTATTTTAGCCGTGCTGGCGTGCCACATGGCGCCGAGGCTTATTGGCATCATATTGGGCTTTATGGCTGGCAAAGAGAGGCCTTGGAAAAATTTGTCTCCTTGCCACCTTCGCCTTTGGAAAAAGCTGAAAAATTAGAGCAATTACGTGCGTTAGAGGCTGGAATGGTCATCCGGGCAGCACGCCTTGACCAGGCCCCAGGCGGGGTTGATACACCAGAAGATTTAGATGCGATTCGACAAATCATGGCCGCATCTGATAACAGTCAGTCATAATCGGCTCATTAGATAGGGAAGCGAGTAGATGATAGATATGCCGCGCCACACATCAAAAGTCGCGTTCCAAGGTGTTTTGGGCGCCTATTCTCATATGTCATGCCAAGCGGCTATGCCTGATTTTGATGTGATGCCGTGCGAGAGCTTTTCTGAGATGATGCGTGCTGTCACTGATGGTCATGCTGATTATGCCATGGTGCCTGTGGAGAATTCGACCGCAGGGCGCGTGGCTGATATTCATCACCTCTTGCCGCATTCTGGTCTACAAATCGTTGCGGAGCATTTTCAGCCCGTTAATCATCAACTTTTGGGGCTGAAAGGTGCTTCATTAGACGCCATTACCGAAGTCCACAGCCATGAGCAAGGGTTGGCGCAATGTCGTAACCGTCTTGAATCACTGAATATCAAACCTGTGATCCATGCTGATACGGCTGGCAGCGCGAAAGATGTGGCATCTTGGGGCAAGCCGCATATTGGCGCGATTGCCTCTGCCTTGGCCGCAGATATTTATGGGCTCGATATTCTGCAAGCCAATATCGAAGATAGAGATGCCAATACCACACGCTTTTTGATTATGTGCCCTGAACGTCCGATTGCACCAGCGCAGCCTGACACGCATTACATGACAACGATGGTTTTTCGGGTGAGATCAGTGCCAGCTGTCCTATATAAATCGCTCGGCGGCTTTGCAACTAATGGCATTAATCTGACAAAGATTGAGAGCTATATGGTTGGTGACGGGCTATCAGCTGCGCAATTCTACATTGATTGCGAAGGCCATGTTGAAGATGCCTCTATGAAGCTGGCCCTTGAAGAACTCGCTTTTTATTGCGAGGGCGGCGGCATCCAGATTATGGGCTCCTACCCCTCTGCGCCCTTCCGTCTTCAGAAAAATGGTAAGGCCTAGCGCGGCATAAACTGGCCATCAAAAGACTTGTTTTACAAGCCACAATAGCCCATATTACGAGGCGGAAGGCTGGATAGACGTTTGTCCTGTTTACCAGGTCAGGTCCGAGAGGAAGCAGCCACAGCAGATTTTTAACGGGTTGTTCAGTCTTCCACCTCTTTATCATGGCGCCGCTTGGCTGTGATAAGGGTAAAAATGTCGCAAGATTAATCGCGGATGCCATCATGTCTGACCAAAGTCCATCTGCCTATCGCGTTCTTGCCCGCAAATATCGCCCTGATAATTTTACAGGATTGATTGGCCAAGATGCGCTTGTGCGCACCTTACAAAATGCGATTACCCATGGCCGCCTGGCACATGCCTTTGTGCTCACAGGCGTCAGAGGCGTTGGCAAAACATCAACCGCACGCATCCTGGCCCGTGGCCTCAATTGTATTGGCCAAGATGGCACAGGGGGACCAACCCTGAACCCTTGCGGGGCGTGTGAGCCGTGCCAAGCCATTGCTGGCGGACGTCATGTCGATGTCCTCGAAATGGATGCTGCGAGCAATACCGGTGTTGATGACGTCAGAGATATCATTGAAGGGGCCGCTTATCGCCCTGTATCAGCGCGCTTCAAAATCTACATCATTGACGAGGTTCATATGTTGTCGAAGAGTGCGTTTAACGCGCTCCTGAAGACCTTGGAAGAACCACCAGAAGCGGTGAAATTCATCTTTGCGACGACTGAAATACGCAAAGTGCCTGTGACTATCCTATCACGCTGTCAGCGTTTTGATTTGCGCCGTGTTACCGTTGATACGCTTGCTGCACATTTGACCACAATTACCGAAGCAGAAGGCATCTCAGCAGAGCCTGAAGCGCTTCATATGATAGCGCGCGCTGCTGAAGGCTCTGTCCGTGATTCACTATCATTGCTTGATCAAGCTGCGGCGATGAATGCCGATGTGATCCGCGCTGACACAGTGGCCCACATGCTGGGTCATGCGGGTGACCAAGATGTGGGTGATATTTTGCAATCTGCCTTAGGCGGAGATGTCGCCGCCGCCCTTGCTGCTTTTACCAGAGCTGATAATCGCGGGGCTGATGCAGAGACCATCATCAGCGATCTGCTTGATCTGACACATTTTGCCTCCTTGGATGCCGCTGGATCTGCGATGGCAGATTTGCCTGAATCAACGGCCTCATTAACGGCTTCTCTTGCCAAGTTAGGCATTGCGAAACTCGGTCGTGCTTGGCAGATTTTATTAAAAGGGCATCAAGAGGTGAAGCATGCCCCGAACGGGCGCGCAGCTGCGCAGATGTTGATCATCCGCCTCGCCCATGCCGCACCGATGCCAACACCGGCTGAGATTATTGCCAAATTGCCAACTGCACCAGCGGGATCATCAGGGCCGGCGGGATCATCTGGGCCTGCGGCACCAACACAAACGACGGCTTCTCAGACACCAGCCCCTTCACAAACGATAGCACCGCAAAGCCAAGCGCCCTCACCGATGCCACCAGCGCCATCTTCTGGGCCGCACGCGCAATTAGCGGCTGACCCAGCACCGCAGCCCGAACCTGTGACACCGCAGCTTCATAGCCTGCAGCAGGCTGTCTCATTATGTGAAGATGATGGGCAATTTGTGCTAGCAGCTCATATTCGTTCTTATGTGCAAGTTATCAGCCTGACTGATAGTCATCTTGAAATAAGTCTCGCAGATGGCGCACCAGAGGATCTGCCTGCTAAAATGGCGAAATTTTTATCGCACTATCTGAATCATGCCTTCTTGGTCTCACTAGGGCAGGGGCCGGCTGAAAAGACCTTGAAAGAACAAGAAGAAGAGGCCGCTCACACAGCGCGGCAAGAGGCGGCAAAAGACCCGCTCGTCGCGGAAATTATCGGACAATTTGAAGGGGCAGAGGTCACCAACATCGTGCCACTAGCTGACCTTCAGTCAGATATGTCAGACGACATAGACCAATCAGACAAATAAGAGGGATAGATGCGTAATCTGGCGTCCATGATGCAAAAAGTGCAAGGCATCCAAGGTAAAATGCAGGAGCTGCAAGCCGAGTTAGAGGCGATGATCTTTAGCGCGAATGCGGGATCTGGCAAAGTGACAGCCAGCGTCAATGGACGCAAAGAGCTGGTTGATCTGACGATCGCGCCTGATTTGATGCAGCCAGAAGATGCTGACCTTGTGGCAGATTTGGTCAAAATCGCCGTAAAGCAAGCCTATCAAATGGCAGAGACTGAGCAAGCCAGACGAATGGAAGAGCTGACAGGTGGTCTGCCGCTTCCGCCTGGCTTTAAGATGCCCTTCTAGCAGATAGCCCGCATAGCCCTTATGGAAACACCTCTTGATCATCTCATCAAACGACTAGCGCGCCTACCTGGATTGGGCCCGCGCTCTGCGCGACGTGCTGCCCTATATTTGCTGCAAAATCGTGAAACGATGATGATACCCCTTGCCGAAGAAATGACAGATGTCGCGCATAAGGTGCGCCATTGTGTGGAATGCGGCAATTTAGATTTACATGATAAATGCAGTATTTGCCTCGATAGCCGCCGCGATCATGCGCGTATTTGCGTGATTGAAGATGTCGCTGATTTATGGGCGATGGAACGCGCCGGGGTATTTGCGGGTACCTATCATGTTTTGGGTGGCACACTCAGCGCACTTGATGGGAGAGGTCCAGCTGAATTAGGCATTGATAGGCTGGTGAAGCGTACCGAACAGATTATGGTAGATCACGCTGAGGGTGAGGTCATTCTTGCCACATCAGCCACGGTAGATGGCCAGACAACAGCGCATTTTATCGCTGAAAAACTAACGCCTTGCCAGGTAAAGATCACGAAATTGGCCCATGGCCTTCCTGTTGGAGGTGAACTTAATTTCCTCGATGAGGGCACGTTAGCGCAAGCCATGCGCGCCCGCACCAATCTCTAATATCGCATTAGGATAAGAGGTCTTTTTGCCCTGCTAGCGGATTAGATGGCGCCTCTTCGATAACATCAAATTCCCCGATTTTCTCGCCGCGTCTGGTAATTTTACCTGTTGAGGTTCGAATATCATCAATGTCTTTTTGCGCTTGGCCAAAATGCCGGCCTAGCTGATCAACGCGTTTGTCTAGCCGCACCACATCTTCGATTAATTTAATAATCTCTGCTTGAATAAGGGCCGTCTGTTCACGCATGCGAGCATCACGCAAAATGGCCCGCACGGTATTTAAGGTCGCCATCATAGTGGTCGGCGAGACAATCCACACACGCGCGCGATAAGAGTCCTCAATGATCTGTGGCAGATGCGCATGTAACTCGGCATAGACCGCTTCTGACGGCAGGAATAAACAGGCCGATTCTGCTGTTTCCCCGGCAAGGATATATTTATCAGCGATATCTTTCACATGCCCTTTGACAGCAATCCCCAGTGCTTTTCGGGCTGCTTCTTTACTGGCCTCATCTTCGGCTTGCTGTAATCGATGCCACGCCTCAAGTGGGAATTTCGCATCAATCACAATATCGCCTGGGGGGTTTGGCATCAGCAACACGCAGTCAGCGCGTTTCCCATTGCTCAGTTGCTGTTGGAATTGATAAGCATTAGGGGGCAGAACCGTGCGCACGAGATTTTCGAGCTGCACCTCACCAAAGGCCCCTCTTTCAGTCTTATTAGATAAGATATTCTGCAAGCTTGTAACTTGCGTCGCCAACGAGCTAATCTGTTGATTGGCCGCATCAATCACCGCGAGACGTTCTGCCAATGATTTTAGATTCTCATGAGTGCGTTCAGTTTGTTGATGCAAAGAATGAGAGACTCTATCACCCATCGATGCGAGTGCTTTATCTAATCGTTGTGAGAGATCAGCCTCTTGCCGGCGCATATGTTCCGCCAGTTGGCTTTGGCTTGCCGCTGATTGCTGCGCCAATAATTCAAGCTGGCCTTTCAAGCCTGCTAGTGGCTCATCTGTTGGTACATTGGTAGTGGCTGATTTACTCTGACCTGCGGTTCGTCCGATATAAAAGGCGAACGCTGCACAGCCAAAGACCAAAAATAAAATCGCTAATATCTCTATCATGACGCTATCCTAACGAGGCGCTATCAATTGATCAAATCATCTCGTTATGCGTGTCGTGGCTTTTAACACAGCGATGCTTCTGATAAGATGCGGCTGACCAAAAAGGAAGTGAGAGACGCCATGGCCTTATTACCGATTATTCATGTGCCTGATGATGTGCTACGTCAAACAGCTCAGCCTGTTCAAGAGGTCACAGCTGCCACCCGTAAGCTCTTAGATGATATGGCAGAGACGATGTATGATGCCCCTGGTATCGGCCTTGCTGCGAACCAAGTGGGGTCGCTGGAACGTGTCATTGTTATGGATTGTGGGCCAGATGACAGCCCCGAGCTTTGGCGTATGATCAACCCTGAGATTATTTGGGAATCAGATGAGACCTCGACCCTTGAAGAAGGCTGTTTATCTATTCCTGGTCATAATGCTGAAGTAGTGCGCCCTGCAAGCGTGCGTGCGCGTTATATTGATATTGATGGCAAGCCGCAGGAGATGGAAGCAGATGGCCTGCTCGCGGCCTGTATTCAACATGAAATTGATCACTTAAATGGCGTGCTGTTCATTGACCATCTCTCGCGCCTCAAAAAGTCGATGATTTGGAAAAAGGTGCTGAAAAGCGCACGGTAACATCACATAGGTGACGGGTGATATGACGCAAGAAAGATGCCGCATCATTTTTATGGGGAGCCCCGATTTTGCTTGCCCGACTTTGCGCCGCTTGGCGACAGAGCATGATGTTGTTCACATCTTGACCCAGCCCCCGCGCGCTAAAGGCCGCGGCATGACCGAACAAAAAACAGCTGTTGCCGCCTGTGGTGACACGCTTGGTATCTCAGCAAGCTGGCCAACAAGCTTAAAAGATGAGGCTATCCAGGCAGAGCTTGCCTCTTATCAGGCTGATCTGTTTGTGGTTGTGGCTTATGGCCTGTTATTGCCGCAAGCAGTGCTTGACCTACCGCGGCTTGGTTGCCTGAATGGTCATGCGTCTCTTTTGCCACGCTGGCGCGGCGCGGCCCCCATTCAACGCGCGATTGAGGCTGGTGATACACAAACTGGCACTTGTGCCATGATGATGGAAAAGGGGCTTGATACAGGTCCTGTTATTCACTGTGAGCGCACAGCTATAACGCCGCAAGACACTGCCCAGACGCTTCATGACAGGCTAGCTGAGATGACAGCGACCTGCTTATCAGATGCCATCAGAGCGCTACTAGATGGCCGGGCACAACCGCAAGCCCAACCAGAAGCGGGTGTGTGCTATGCCGCCAAAATTCAAAAATCCGAAGCCGCCCTTGATTTTTCCCAAGCAGCGGATGTGCTTCGTGCCAAAATTCATGCCTTCACGCCCTTCCCCGGCTGTTTTATCGAAGGGGCATCTGGCAAACGGCTAAAATGTCATCAAGCTGTGGTCAGTGACATTAGGCATGATGCATCAGCTGGCACACTTCTTAGCACCGAGGATGGATTGGAGATTGCCTGTGGCAATCAGAGCGTGCTGCGCCTTACCCATATTCAGCCTGCCGGCAAATCAATCATGACAGCTGATGAGTTTTGCCGTGGCCGCGCCCTTACCCTGGGTGAGCGCATCGAGGCACAATTATAATGAAGCGGTTTTTCATCACGATTGAATATGACGGCACGGGACTTGTTGGCTGGCAACGCCAAGATAATGGCCCCTCTGTACAGCAATATTTAGAAGAGGCCGCCTTAGCGCTCACCGGACAAGAGACTCTTATCCAAGGCTCTGGCCGCACTGATGCCGGTGTTCATGCCCTCGGACAAGTGGCACATCTTGATGTACCTGATAAATTTGATGCCAGGGCCGTGATGATGGGGCTCAATGCCAAATGCCAGTCAGATAAGGTACGTGTGCTATCAAGCCGTGAGGTTGCGCCTGATATGCATGCACGCTTCTCAGCTACTTATCGCGCTTATTTATACCGTATCCTCAATCGCCCGGCCCCTGCGGCTTTGTTACGCCATCAGGTATGGCATATTCCGCAGCCACTAGATGTTGACGCCATGCAAGAGGCGGCCAATCTTCTGATCGGATCGCATGATTTTACGAGCTTCCGCGCCAGCATTTGCCAAGCTCGCTCACCCGTGCGGACATTAGACCGCCTCGTGATTTCACGTGAAGGAGATGAGGTTCATATCAGAGCCGAAGCGCGCTCATTCTTACATCACCAAATCCGGAATTTTACTGGTACGTTGGCGCTTGTAGGGAAGGGGCGATGGACACCGCAAATGGTACAGGACGCCCTACTTGCAAAGGATCGCAGTGCCGCTGGCCCCACCGCACCGCCGCAAGGCCTATATCTCACTGATATCCGTTTTTAAAAGCCTAGCTTATCGGTAGAATATCGCCAGCTGCCATATTAATGACACCATCAAGCATGATACGGGCGAGAATAAACCCAACAGCCAATCCGCCAGAGATACGCATCTCATCACGGATCAGGCGCCAGGTACGATAAAGAATCCAAATCACCACTGGAATGACGGCTAAATGGAAGTTGCTATTTGGCAGCATCAACACAATGAGGGCAATAGCGCCAAATAACATGGCCTGAAAGGCTGTCAGCCACAAATAGGGGATGATGAAGGCAAGGAAGCGATCTTCTTTTTCAATCCGCTTCATCAAAAATGACACAAGCAACACATAGCCAACCGAAGAAACCAATGCCACAAGCGAGATTTTGGCAAAGGTGACCGGCGAGATAAAGGTTGTGGCAAAACTCGTTGCCAAGATATGGATAATCCATCCGCCCCAAATCGCCTGCCAGAATGACGGCCTATCAATCACAAATAGGTCAGCAGGCTGCCCTCTGCCAAAGGCATAAGCCGCAGCGGAACGCAACTGAGCCAACATCATCATCGGTGATAAATTCATGACGCCTCGCAGCTGATACGTAAAAAGCTTGTATAGATCGCGGCGAGTGTATCGATATCCTCAACAGCGACATGTTCATCAATTTGATGCATGGTTTGACCAACCAAACCAAATTCAGCAACAGGACAAATATGACAGATGAAACGCGCATCAGAGGTACCGCCACCTGTTGATAGAGAGGCTTGTCGTCCGGTATGAGCCTCAATCGCTGATTGCAGGGCGGCTATTGGGGCGCCAGGCTCTGTGACAAAAGGATGGGCATTGCACATCCATTCAATCTCATAGCTTGTGCCAGTATCATCAGCGATGCGCGTGAAATGCTCATTCAGCCATCCCATCAGGCTATCTTGGCTATGTTCGGTATTAAAGCGGATATTAAATTGACCAAAGGCGCGGTTGGGAATGACATTGCCTGCCGCATCTGGGATCTGCAAATCAACAATCTGTGCCATGGAAGGGTCAAAATGGTCATTGCCGCCATCAAGCGCTGCTGAATTAACAGGCGCGAGCATAGCAAGCAAAGCTGGCACAGGATTATTGGCAAGATGCGGGTAGGCCACATGACCTTGAGTACCGATAACGGTGAGTTTGCCTGTCAAAGAGCCGCGTCTGCCATTTTTAATGACCTCACCCATTGCGGTTGGGTTTGTCGGCTCACCCACAAGACAGAAATCAGGCACTATCTGCTGTTGCTGCATCCATTCGACCATTTTCACAGTGCCATGGATGGCATCAGCTTCCTCATCACCTGTGATAATAAGGCTAAGAGGGCCTGTCTTAATGCCTTGCGTATCTGCTTCTTTTATCGCGGCGATGAAACAGGCAATACCGCCCTTCATATCAGCTGTGCCACGCCCATAAAGACGCCCCTCTGAAATCGCACCTTGGAAGGGACCAAATTGCCAGGCCGCTTCATCACCAACAGGCACCACATCTGTATGACCGGCAAATGCCAAATGAGGCGCGGCGCCATCATCCCTGGCAGGGCGAAAGGCATAGAGGTTTTGGATACGAGCCGCACCCTCCCCAAAAGGAAGCCATGCGACCTCAAAGCCAAGCTGTGTTAATTCAGCCTCTAACAATGTTAGCGCCCCACCTTCTGCAGGTGTCACAGACGGGCACATAACAAGGCGCCGTGTCAAATCTACCGCATAGGAAAGGGACGCTGTCATTCGTTTAGTCTCTTAGCAAATCATTCACAGATGTCTTAGAACGTGTCTTTTCATCAACTTGCTTGATGATGACCGCACAAGAGAGTGAGGGGCCAGGCGTGCCATCTGCCAGAGGCTTACCAGGCAATGACCCAGGCACAACCACAGAATAAGCCGGCACACGTCCCATATGAACTTCGCCAGTCACACGGTTCACAATCTTTGTAGAGGCACCAATAAAGACACCCATTGAAAGCACGGCACCTTCTTCGACAACAACACCTTCAACCACCTCAGAGCGCGCGCCGATAAAGCAATTATCTTCGATGATCACAGGACCAGCTTGAAGGGGCTCTAGCACACCGCCAATACCAGCGCCGCCAGAGAGGTGTACATTCTTACCAATTTGCGCACATGAGCCAACAGTCGCCCATGTATCAACCATCGTTCCCTCAGCCACATAAGCACCGAGATTCACAAAGCTTGGCATTAAGACCACAGAGGGCGCGATGTAAGCTGATTGACGCACGATAGAGCCCGGCACAGCGCGGAACCCAGCAGCGCTAAACCGGTCAGCATCCCAGCCTGAGAATTTTGATGGCACCTTATCCCACCAAACAGAGGCACCAGCATCTGGGTGACCAGCGCCGCCATCCATCACAACCATATCATTCAAGCGGAATGATAAAAGAACGGCTTTTTTCAGCCACTGATTAACCTGCCATTGGTGATTACCAAGCGGCTCAGCGACACGCGCTTCGCCTGAATCCATCATGGCAAGGGCAGCATTGACGGCGTCGCGTACATCGCCTTGTGTCCCTGCGTTAATGTTGTCTCTATCGTCAAATGCCTGGTCAATCAGGCTTGCTAGTGCTTTTGTATCCATGTTTCACTTCCTACCCTGTGGGTTAGCGGCCTATCGCGCCGATAAAATATCCATCAGACATGTTTTTAGATCGGTTGACTTGTAATGTATATAATCTTTGTCAGACCCTTCTCTGGCCCACTCATGGTCATGTTCTAACCAGATTGTGGCCATCCCTAATTTTGCCGCTGATTCTAAATTGACCGCCATATCTTCGATCATCACTGACGAAGAGGGGTCACATTGTGAAGCGGACAGAAACAACTCATAAGGACGCATCGCTGGCTTTGGCTCCAAGCCGGCTTGGACAATATCAAAAATCACGTCAAAATGGTGGCGCAAACCAAAAGCGCCCAGAATATTATCCGCATGCGCCACAGTGCCATTGGTAAAGATATGTTTGCGACCTGGCAAAGCCGCCAATAAGCTATCGAGCTCTTTATCATGTGAGATATCACTGAGGTCAATATCATGCACATATGACAAGAACCCATCAGGGGCCATGCCATATTCATGGATTAACCCATGCATCGTTGTACCATATTCACGGAATAATCTTGTCTTTAGCGTTGCCGCTTCCTCATGATCAATATTGAAATGATCAGCGAGAAAATCTGTCATTTTCTGTGCGACGCGGGCAAATAAATTCGAAGCGGCAGGATAGATAGTATTATCCAGATCAAAGACCCAATCAGTCACCTTAGCGGGGTCTAGCGTGGTCAGAGGCGCAGAAACAGATGACATGAATGATACCCTTATAAAACAAATACATCATAGGAGGCGGTGCAAAGATGCGTCCCGACACCCTCCTTTGATTTAGTCTTTGGTGATTAATGTGCCAATCCCATGTTCGGTAAATAATTCCACCAAAACAGCGTGCGGCGCTCTCCCATCCATGATAACAGCGGCCTCGGCCCCTTCTTCGACAGCTTTGATACAGGTTTCAACCTTCGGGATCATACCGCCGCTCACCGTGCCATCAGCAATGAGCGCGCGCGCGCCTTGCAAGTTCACATGATGAATCAGCGCCCCATCCTTATCAAGAATACCGGCCACATCTGATAACATCAGCAATCTTGTGGCGCCCATGGCACCCGCAACAGCACCGGCTGCCGTATCAGCATTAATGTTATAGGTCATACCATCATCACCAAGGCCTGTTGGCGCCACAACTGGCATGAGGTCATGATCCATAAGCGCTTTGATAACAGTGATATCAACTGAAGCAGGCTCACCAACATAGCCCAGATCAGCACTGCCTGATAATTTACGAGCCTTGATGAGGTTGGCATCTTTACCAGAAATACCAACAGCCTGCCCGCCCGCTTTGGCAATCGCCGCAACCAGTGCCTTGTTAATGCCACCTGCTAGTACCATTTCCACGACTGAGATTGTGGCTTCATCAGTAACACGCAGCCCATCGACGAAATTTGATTCAATTTCTAGTCGGTTCAGCATCGAGCCAATTTGCGGCCCACCGCCATGCACAATCACAGGCTTGGTCCCAACCTGACGTAGCAGAACCATATCCGCGGCAAAACTATCAACAAAGGCTTGCTCGCCCATGGCATGGCCACCAAATTTAATCGTGATAGCTTTGCCAGCATAGCGACGCATAAAGGGCAGAGCCTCAATCAATAAGCCTGCTTTTTCGAGCCATGAATCGGCTTGTTCTTGCATGGTGTTTTCTGTCGTCCCCATGGTGGCTATCCTATTCTTTTATCTGACAGCGTAGTGTTATCTAATCTATCGGGGCTAGCGTGGGTCTGCAAGTGCAGCAATATGAGCCCGTAATTCAGCAACACCCCGCCCTTCCTGCGACGAGGTCACAAAAATATGCGGGAAGGCTGCCACATGTTTGGCCGCTTCTTCACTTGTCTCTTGATAAATCTTGGCCAAAGCAGCTGGTTTCATCTTATCTGCCTTGGTGAGGATGATAGCCCAAGAGACCGCAGATTCATCCAGCAAATCCATGATCAGGCGATCGCCTTTGCCAATCCCGCGGCGGCAATCAATCAACAACATTACGCGTTGCAAGGTCTGACGCCCAACCAGGAATTTGCGCGTTAATTTCGACCAAGCTTCAATATCTGTCTTTGGCGCTGAGGCGTAGCCATAACCTGGCAAATCCACAAGATTAAGACGATCTGCCAGATTAAAGAAAATGAGCTGCCGCGTACGACCTGGAGTTTGTGACGTCCGCGCCAGTGTTTTCCGGCCCGTAAGCGCATTGACCAATGAGGATTTGCCTACATTTGAGCGTCCAGCAAAGGCAATCTCTGCCCGTTCCATCGGCGCCAAATTAGACAGGCTGTTAGAGGCAGCGATAAATTGGCATTCGCCGGCAAATAATAGCCGTCCTGCCTCTATTTCTGCCTCTGTCAGACTATCCATCTTGATGCTCCTGTCACATCGCCGGCACTAGGCCGCGCTGGCCTTTTCGATTGACCGTGTAATGTGCCATTGCTGGAGCACAGATAGCGTGTTGTTCCATGTCCAATAAATCACCAATCCTGCTGGGAAACCAGCGAGAAGGAATGTGAAGAAGACAGGCATCCACGCAAACACCTTGGCTTGGATTGGGTCTGGTGGTGGCGGGTTCAAACGCATTTGGATGAACATAGATAGCCCCATCAAAATCGGCCAGACCCCAATATTGAGGAACCCTGGTACGAAATCGGTTGAGTAAGGCAATAGACCGAACAGGTTCCACAAAGATGTCGGGTCAATGGCAGACAAATCCTGTACCCAGCCAAAGAAGGGGGCATGACGCATCTCAATTGAGACATAAAGCACCTTATAAAGCGCAAAGAAGACAGGAATTTGGAGCAAGATAGGAAGACAGCCTGCTGCTGGATTGACTTTCTCTTGCTTATAAATCGCCATCATTTCTTGGTTCAGCTTTTGGCGATCATCACCATGCTGTTCGCGCAATGTCTTTAGGCGCGGGGCTAGTGAGCGCATCTTCGCCATCGACTTGTATGATTTATTCGCCAGCGGATACAGCACAAGGCGTACCACAACCGTAAAGGCCAAAATCGCAGCGCCGAAATTCCCTAACAGGCCAAAGAACCACTGAATGGCATAGAAGAATGGCTTGGTGAGGAAATAGAACCAGCCAAAATCAATGGCGAGGTCAAAATTCGTCACGCCCAGCTTTTCGCCATAGGCATCTAGCTTTGAGACAACCTTGGCGCCAGCAAAGAAATGCGCCTGATAGGTAATTGTCGCATTTGGCGCGATGGCCATGGCATTACCCAAATAATCTGTCTGATAGCGGTCTTCTGAACCAGCCAAGGCGCGCATTGTAAATTTTGCAGTCTGCGCTTGGTCAGGAATGAGGGCTGTCAGCCAGTATTTATCAGTGATACCAACCCAACCGCCATTTTCAGTTCCCACAAATTCTGCGGCTTCTGATTTGAGGTCGCCATATTGTTCTTCGCGCAATGTTTCATCAACAACACCAATAGGCCCTTCATGCAAGATGAAGATGTCTGATACCTCTGGTGTGCCAAAACGACGAATCAAACCATAAGGCAAGAGGCGCACTGTATCAGCTGTGGCATTGCTCACCTCATCAGTGATGCTGACCATATAATCGTCATCAATGCCGATGGTCCGCGTAAAGACCAAGCCTTCGCCATTATCATATTGCAAAGTCACAGGTGTATCAGGTGTGAGGCGCGCATCAGCGGTTTGCCAAATTGTCTCAGAGGTTGGCAGCTTCAAATTCGTATTGTCGCCAATCCAACCAAATTCAGCAAAATAAGGTGTGTTATCTGATATTTTGCGTAACAGGGTGATTTTTTCCGAATCCTCATCCAACGTCTCACGGTACGAGGTCAGGATGACATCATCCAAACGCGCGCCTTTCGTCGTCAAAGACCCTGTGATTGATGGTGTTTCAATCATGATCCGTGTCGCATCATCAGACGGTCTGGCTGGCGCATCTGTCAAAGCAGCCGTAGCGCTCACCTCTGCTGTCGCAGAGGGCAAATCAGATTGTGTCTGTGCCTGATTATAGGCGTCTCTGTCAGCTTGCAATTCAGGTTCAACAAAATAAACCTGCCAGCCGATAAGCACCAACATAGATAAGATTGATGCCGCGATAAGATTTTTGGATTCAGGTGTCATACTCTTCACAGGCCTGTTTTTAATTACGCTCCCCATTTAGTAAAGCGCAGCGCTCTAAATGGCTAGTCTTTTTCATCAGGGTCTGGCACAGGATCGTAGCCTGAACCGCCCCAAGGGTGGCAACGCCCTATACGTTTAACGGTTAACAGCCCGCCACGCAATGGGCCATGTTTATCAAGTGCTTCTAAGGCATAGGCTGAACAGCTGGGGGCAAAGCGGCAATTCACACCTAAAATAGGAGAGAGCAAAAAGCGATAGCCATAAATCAAAAGCTTGAAGGGCAAGAGGCATAGGATGCGAATCATGAGCCGCCTGCCCTCTCAATCTTTTTATGTAACTTGACCAAGGCACGCCTCATCTCATCACATAGGGCATCCCACGGCGCATCAGCTAGGTTATAACGCGCCACAAGGCTATAATCATACCCATGTAAGGCATCTGGCAGAACAATCTCGCGAAGCAAGGCCCGCATCCGCCGGCGCGCGCGATTGCGACGCACCGCATTGCCCGTTTTCTTAGACGCCGTGATCCCAAAATGCGGGGGGCCGTCATCTCGCGCACGGCAAGCTTGTAGAATGAAGAAGGGCGTGACCTGTTTGACACCCTGATCGCGCACCATCAGGAATTCACGCCGTTTGCGCATCGCTATCAAAGCGGATGTGTGTAATAGGTGAGGCATCATTATCCTCTTATCACAGGCCGGCCATTCTGCCGCATGAAAAAAGGGCACCTCTTATACCAAGATTATGCCCTTCATCTTCAAAATATGCATCATACCCTTAAGGTATGAGAGTCGCCACGTGGCCAGCCTTAGGCTGATAGGCGAGCTCTGCCCTTGGCACGGCGTGCGCGGATAACGCGGCGGCCACCAACTGTTGCCATACGTGAACGGAAGCCATGACGGCGCTTACGAACGAGTACACTTGGCTGATAAGTACGCTTCATGATCGCGCTCCTTATAACATCTTCTAATTAATTCAGTCTCGGGGTTGTACTGACTGACCTTGAAATTGTCAATCATTTTGTCAGCCCTTTCTTGTGAGCCTACCATAACACCCCCTTATGCTACAGCCCTTTTGCCCCCCTTTTTAGTGGGGTGATGCTCCACCATCCTATCACATCTGCGTGAAAACAGGGCAAAGCTAACTCTTTTTCGCTGTAACTCATTGTGCTGCGTTAACCTTTTATTCATAAAATAGTGGTAACCTACTCTTTCGGATAAGCCAAATGAGCCAGGATAGACACAGGAGATGTTATGCTAGCAGGATCGTTGACCAGACAAATTATTGGACTTGTTGCTATCTGTCTGTTTATCGCAGAAATCCTCATCTTTGTGCCTTCTGCCGCACGCTTCCAACATCAATGGATGGAGCGGCAATGGCAGCATTTCCTAGCGCAATTCACATTAGGGGAAGCAACCAAACATAGCACCATGGCAGACTTAGAGGCCGCCTATACCGATATTGAGACTGTCTCAGCGGTGTCTTTCTATATGCCAGACTTTATCTGCTGGAAGGATCCAACAGGCGCGATGACAGAGCTTGGCCATATGATAGACGGGGCGATGAGCTATGACTTGGCAAAATCACCTCTTCTCCAAACGCCTTTGCTTGTCTCATTGCTATTTTCCGATGGGCCAGAGGCGCTAACCGTTTATGATTCGCGGCGCAATTTTGATTTCCGTGCGAGTTGGATGGCCGCGCCTCTCCAAGATGAGTTACGCGCTTATGCGTGGCGGATCTTTGGCCTCACCCTGATCCTGGGCCTGATTATCATCACACCCCTTTATTTCTTTTTGATGCGCCGCTTTGTGCGCCCTATCTCGTCCCTGTCACAGATGATCGCCACCTTTTCACAAAATCCAAGTGAAATCCCAGAACCAGCAGATACTGCGACGGCCTATGGTGAAATTGCGCAAATCGCGACAGCCTTTGAAGATTTAGCAGAGCAGGTACGACGCGCCCTGCGGCAAAAAGAACGGCTTGCCGATATTGGTGAGGCCACAGCTAAAATTAATCATGACTTACGCAATATTCTGGTCAGCGCAACCTTAGTGGCGGATATGCTCTCCGAATCAGATGACCCGAAGGTAAAACAAATTGCCCCTCATATTGAGCGTGCCATCACAGATGCGGCGGCAATGACACAGAATATGATGCATTATTTAACTGATGCCAAAGCGGAAGAGGTGGTCGCTTTTGACCTCTCAGAGATGGCTGATAATCTGTCTCATGATGGCCAAATTGCGGTGAAGACAGCTGGCACAACCCACCTAGAGGGCATGCCCAATCTGCTATATCGGTTGTTGTTAAATTTAGCGCGTAACGCAAAAAGAGCTGGCGCAGAAACCTTGATGATTGATGTGTGGCGGGCCGGACATCTGGCAGTAATTGATATTTCCGATAATGGACCAGGCATTGATGAGACCATGAAGCCGCATCTTTTTTCAGCCTTCTATTCTGGCCATAAAAGAGACACAGGTCTTGGCTTGGCCATTGCCAAAGATATGGCCGTTGCCATGGGCGGGCAGCTGCGCTTGTCACGCAGCTCTGAATATGGGTCTGAGTTTAGATTATCTGTGCCAGCCAAGTGGCTATCGCACTAAACAGAGCCTAGGACCGTTTGCTGACGATCGGCTGTGATGGTTGTGGTTCAAGATCCCATGGGAAGTAAATCCATGTATCTTGTGAGACTTCTGTCACAAATGTATCAACCAATGGCCGGCCAGCAGGCTTGGCATAGACAGTTGCGAAATGGGCCTTTGGCATCATTTTACGCAATTCTTTGGCTGTTTCACCTGTATCAACCAAATCATCAATGATCAGCCAGCCTTCACCATCGGCTGCCATCGTGGCAGGCTTCAAAACCTCAACCTGCCCGCGTTCTTTATCACGATAAGATGCGAGGCAAGCGGTCTCAATCACACGCAACTCTAATTCACGGGCGACAATTGCGGCTGGCACAAGCCCGCCTCGCGTGACGGCAACAACACCATCAAATGGGCCCATTTCAGACAGGCGCCATGCCAAGGCCTTTGATGTACGGTGCAATTCCTCCCATGAAACTGGAAATGATTTATCATACGCGTTCATAATGGATACCCTTGGTTTGATGTTATCACAGTGCCGAGATATAGCGTGACGCTCTGCTCGTCTGATGTTATCGGCATGACTATCGGGTTCACCCCGTATCTGTCTAGCTCTTTTTCTGTTTTTCCTATCACAGATATGTAAAATTCACTAGACAGTCTGTATCCAATCCTCTAATGTCCGGCACATTCCGCAAGCGTATCGATAGGATACCATCGCCGAATACGCGCTCGTAGCTCAGCTGGATAGAGCACCAGACTACGAATCTGGGGGTCGGGAGT
>WTJA01000109.1 GCA_011524995.1 Alphaproteobacteria bacterium
ACTGGATAGAGCAGCTGACTTCTAATCAGCAGGTTGGGGGTTCGAGTCCTCCCGGGGTCGCCACTTAATTGTGCATCAGCGTAGCGCCTCCCTCATTAAAACCATTTCAGCCATTTAAATAAGGCGATTTGCATTAGCACGGCTATTGCCAATAAGGCGCAGAAAATCATAAAGGCAGATGCCACATCTTGCCCAGGGATTCCGCCGATATTGACGCCAAGCAGACCTGTGAGGAAGCCAAGCGGCAAAAAGATAGCTGCCACCACAGACAGCACATACATATTACGGTTAAGCCTATCAGACAAAATATTTTGTAATTCATCTTTGATAATTTGGGCGCGTTCACGAATGGCATCCAAATCTTCACTATAGCGCGTGATATGATTGTAGGATTCTAACAAATGGCGCTTATGCGGCTCCTCAAGCCAGGAAAATTCTGCATGATGCAATCCCATAATTGCGTCTCTTTGCGGGGTGATATAGCGCTTAAAGATGATGGCTCTTTTGCGCGCTTGCACAATCACATCTCTCAAAGAGGGCTGCGCATGGTCTTATAGTTCTTCCTCCACCTTATCAATCACCTCATCTAGCGCTGCGAAAACCGGTGCCATGCGCTCAAATAAGCGTGCAACAAGCATGGTGATGAGGTCACCGCTATCACAAGGGCCAGTGCCTTGCCGCAATTTGGTTTCGATATCTCTTATCGCTTTCAGTTGGCGTTTTCTCACCGTAATGATAAGGCGCTGTTCTACCCATAGCCGAATGGAAACCATATCTTCAGGGGCGGCATCCTCATTCAAATTCACGCCTCGTAGGATCAGGAGGGCGCCATCATCATAGGGCGTCAGGCGGGGGCGTGTCTCATCAGCTAATAGCGCATCATGGACTAACGGATCCAATTGCGGGAATTGGTTTTGGAGCCAGTTTCGCGCCGCCTTGTGAGCGGCATCAAGATGGACCCAAATGACACCATCACTTGATTGACGTTCATTTAGCTGAGCGGTTGCTAGTGCCTCTCCACCACCATGACCATCAAATTGATACACAAATAATAATGGCTCTGTCATTTAGCGCCCCCCAGAAATTGTTAATCGCTCCACCTTATCAATAATCTGTTAAAAAATGATTAATGCGCCTGATGCAAAACACGGAACTTGTCAGGACATTTGCCAAATCAAGGCAAATAGCGCAGTCTTTTAGGCGGGATACGTTAGTGATAGGGAGAATGCGTATGAAACGGTTTGCCGTTATTGGGGGAATATTGGGGTTTGTGGCTGCCTTTGCCACGCCTGTACAGGCCAATACAGACAGGTTGGACCGTGTGGCTGCCTGTGCTGGGATTGTTCTTGGTAATGGCGCCGTGGATTTTTATCTCGGAAATGAAGAGGCCTTTGATGATGCGGCACAAGTGGCCTATACCGCCTATCTTGCAGAGGTGTTTGGCGCTTCTTATGAGCTGAATGATATCCAAATCGCTGATCAAATTTTAGGCGGCAACGTGGATAAAGTGATTGTGGCGTTCAACAGTGATAATTTTGGAAGTGATATTTATGAAGAGCTCGTTATTTGCTACAGCCTTCTGGGCAATCAGCTCATTGACAATGCGGCTCTTATTTCTGAGAAGTCATCTCATTGGGAAGAGCAGAAACAAAACAATATCAACTTGTTAAAGCGCTTCTTAAAAGCAAACTAAACACATCACACTTGGGCAAGTATTGTGGTGTGTTGCAACATTTATATATGAAGTAAAAAATGGCGGAGAGGGAGGGATTCGAACCCTCGATGGGCTATAAACCCATGCCGGTTTTCAAGACCGGTGCATTCAACCGCTCTGCCACCTCTCCGCAACAAAACGCTAGGTTTTACAGTGTACTAAAGCATGACCTAACAGAGGTCAACAACAAAATAAAAAAACGTATCTGTGCCAAATTTCCAATATTTCCAAATGGCAACAGACATACAATATCTATTATTTCTTTTTACTTGGTAACAGGTTCAAGGGTTGTCTTGAAAGACTAGATTTTTTCTGTGTAGGGTAGGGATACAGGTCCCACTTTTATCTATGTCATAGTTTAATGGCGGTAATTCAAGGAGAAGAAATGTGAAAACAAGACTTGCTATTCTGGGGGCAGGCCGCATTGGTCAGGTGCATGCAAGAGCGATTGCAAGCAATGACAGCGCCGAACTTGCAGCGGTTTATGATCCTGTAGAGGCGGCCGTGCAATCTGTTGTAAATCGCTTTGGTGGCAATCCAGCTTCCATAGATGAAATTGCCCAGGATCGTAGCATTGACGCTGTTATTTTATGCACGCCTACAGATCTCCATGCCGATCAGATTGAGTTATTTGCCAAAAATGGTAAGGCCATATTCTGCGAGAAACCAATTGATTTAGATGCGGCACGTGTCCGAGCATGTTTGGATGTGGTAACAAAAACAAATACCAATCTCATGGTGGGTTTTAATCGTCGCTTTGATCCGCATTTTATGGCGCTAAAAGCGGCAATTGATAATGGCCAGATAGGAACGCCTGAAATGGGGGTAATTATATCGCGCGATCCTGCTGCTCCACCTGCTGATTACATCAAACGCTCTGGCGGTATTTTTCGCGATATGATGATTCATGATATTGATATGGCGGTGTTTTTGATGGGCAGCTTGCCAGAATCAATTATGGCTAACGGGTCAGTTCTGACTGATCCTGATATTGCAAATTTAGGTGACTTTGACAGTGCATCTGCGATTCTCTCCTGGAAAGATGGCCGTCAGGTTACAATTTCAAATTCACGTCGCGCGGTATATGGCTATGACCAGCGGATAGAAGTCCATGGCTCAGATGGCATGGTACAAGCGCATAATGAACGTCCGGTGAATATAGAAATTGCAAATCAAACAGGCTATCAGACTGCGCCTCTTCACGACTTTTTCATGACCCGTTATGTGGCAGCCTATGCAAATGAGATTGATGCGTTTATTTCAATGATTACAGGCGACAAGCCAGATATACCAACAGGTCAAGATGGTCTAAATGCGCTTGTCATTGCTGATTGCGCGGTCCAATCAGCTGAGCGTGGAGAAGCGGTAAAAATTCCGCTTTAGCCTCCTTTATCTCATTCTGGCTTTTCGGCGATTTTATTTTAGTCGCCATTGGCCATTTTGTGAAAAGCTTTGCAACCGGTTGCAAAAAGCTGTTGACGGACCCGTGACTGTTTTGCCAACCTCATTATCAGGATTTTTCTTTTTCGGTCTTCGGGCAAAAATTTAGCCTTTCAGCGTTTTGCGCTCATGCCCGAAAAGAAGCATCGTGGCCTTACGGTAATAGCCGCAGGGTTCCGGCAAAAACAAAGTGGGCCGGCACAATAAAAAAAGGGAGCAAATAATGAAAAAAATTCTTCTTT
>WTJA01000001.1:0-19937 GCA_011524995.1 Alphaproteobacteria bacterium
TCTGGTCGGTGAAAGAATATGTGGCGAGTACCCCCACCTTCGGACCCGCCACACCTACACTCTGTCAAACCAACAAACAATAGAAAAGGAAAAGAGTGTTAACTATATATTTTGTAAATATTTACAATTTATATTTGTAAATTTTGTATAGTTTTGTGATATACTAAATTTACTAAAGTGAGGAGTGCGACCAATGACGGAAATGGGTGCCGCTAAAATTATGATCGGCCATAAGCTTAAGCGCTTGCGCAAAGAGCTTGGCCTATCTCAAGCGCTCATGGCAGAGGAATTAGGCATATCGGGGTCTTATCTCAACCTGCTTGAAAATAATATGCGGCCTGTGACCGTGCAGCTTCTCTTTAAATTGGGCCAGACTTATGACATCGATCTTAAAGATATGGCAGAAGATGATTCTGCCCAGATGACCGCCCAATTAATTGAAATTTTTGCAGACCCCGCTTTGCGCGAACAGCCGGTAAGCCGGCGAGATATGCAACAGATGGCGCAAAATCAACCGCTCGCAGCACAAGCTATTATTGCGCTCCATGACGCCTATGAAGCAATGAAAAGCGCGGCACAACAAGGCACAGACGGGCTAGAAACCAGGAGCCTGCCGCGCCCCGTAGAAGCCGTGAGACGTTTCTTAGAGCAGGCCGATAATCATTTTCCGACACTTGAGGCCGCCGCTGAGTCCTGTCGCCATAAAATCGGATTGGCTCATGGCCATGCGTTTAGCCAGCTAAGCCAATTTCTCGAGACCGCCTATAATCTGAAGGCGCGCATTATGCCGGTGCATGTGATGGGACATCTTTTGCGCCACCATGACCTGCATCGTAGCCAACTCCTCTTGTCCGAACTGTTGGAAGAGCCTCAGCGCAGCTTCCAGCTTGCCTCGCAAATTGCACTGCTTGGCTATCGCAAAGACATCCAGGAGATTATTGACGAATCTGCTATCCATGATAGCGAGGCGCGGCAATTGCTTCTCATTACTTTGGCCGGCTATTTCGCAGGCGCCTTGTTGATGCCTTATGACAGTTTCCTCAAAGCCGCGCAGGATACGCGTTATGACCTTGATATTCTGGGCAAACGCTTCACTGCTAGCTTTGAGCAGATTTGCCATAGGCTAACCACCCTCAACCGCCCCAACCAAAAGGGAATCCCCTTCTTTTTCTTACGGGTGAATGAGGCGGGCTATATCTCCAAGCGCCTATCTGGGGCAGGTGTCGAATTCGCCAAACATGGCGGCGCTTGTGGCCGGTGGGTCCCGCATCATGCGTTTCGTAATCCAGGCATCATTCATACGCAAATCGCCGAATTAGAAGAAGGACAAACCTTCTTTACCATGGCAAAAGCCGTCAGCCAGCCACGAACAGCCCCTGCCCATCATGGCACACCAGCCATTACGATTGCCTTGGGATGTGATGTAAAACATGCAAAGGAAATTGGGCATGCGGATGCGTTGCTCGCCGCCAAGACCCCGCTTGTCACGCCCATTGGCCTTGGCTGTCAGCTATGCGAGAGAGCAGATTGCCAGCATCGCGGCGCGCCGCCACTCGGCCGGCCTTTGCGGTTTGATGCCTATCGCCGGCAATCTGCCTTATTTGATTTCGGCTCTTAAGAGTCTGTCCCAGCGTCTTTGAGCGCTGCCAAAAGGACGGCTGCTGATTGTGAGAAATGTGATGGCATGGCCCCACCTTCACCAACAGCTGCAAGCGCATGCGCCATTTCTTTGCCAAGCTCAACACCAAATTGGTCAAAACTATTCACATGCCACAAAAAGCCAGAGGCAATAGTAATATGCTCATAGAGCGCTAACAGACGGCCCAATGCGTAAGGGGTTGTGGCATCCCAGCTCATAAAGGTCACAGGACGGCCACCGTCAAATTGGCGATGTGGTTCCTCAGGGCTATCTTTACCGCTGGCAAAAGCCTCGGCCTGCGCCAGCGCATTAATGACAAGCATCTTATGACTTTTTTGCCATGCCGGGTCACGATAGAGCGGCACGGGACGTAACGGCACCAAAATATCTAGCGGGCAAATATCAGCTTCTTGATGCAACGCTTGGAAGAAAGAATGCTGGCAGCCAGTGCCTGCCTCCCCCCAAATGATGGGGCTTGTGAAATAATCAAGCTTGCGGCCATCACGATCGACCGATTTGCCATTTGATTCCATCTCAGTTTGTTGTGCCCAGCGTGTGAAATCTTTTAGCCGCTGGTCATAGGCCATAATGCCATAGGCAGATTTATGATGAATATTACGATAGAAGACACGAAGGGCGCCCAACATCATCGGTAGGTTTTGACGAGCAGGTGCTGTACGCACATGGGTATCCATGTCAAAGGCGCCTTTGAGCATTTCATAGAAACGCGTAGTGCCCACAGCTATCATAATCGGCAGGCCAACCGCTGACCATAATGAATAGCGACCACCAATGCCATCTGCGAACCCAAAGATACGATCTGGTTCAACCCCCCAAGCCTCAGCCTTATCAGGCGCTGCGCTAACTGCGGCAAACTGCCTATCAGGTGCGCAACCCGCATTGACAAGCCATTGGCGCGCCAGTGCTGCATTCGCCATGGTTTCTTGTGTGGTGAATGTTTTAGATGTCACAATAAATTGTGTCCGCTCAGGCGTACATTTCGCTAGCACATCATGCAAATGGCTCGGGTCTACATTGGATACAAAATGCAGCTGCGGACCATCATGATAAGGCGCCAGCGCTTGCGTGACCATCGCTGGCCCCAGATCTGATCCGCCAATTCCGATATTCACCACATCTTTGACCGACTTATCGCCGCGGATGATATCGGTGAAGATAGCTATTTTACGCCCTTCATCACCCTGCAAGGTCTCAGCTGTCCGCGCTTGCATATGCAAAACAGGACGCCCTTCCGTATGGTTCATCACCTCACCGGCAAAGAGCTGTTCAAACTGGCCCTTTAAGTCAGCTGCCTCTGCCATTTCTGCAAATAAGGCAAGCGTCTCTTCGGTGATCTTATGGCGCGATAAATCAACGCATAAATCATCCAAAGACAAGCTTAAGGCTTGCTGGCGATCGCTGTCCTGTAGCAAGGCAGGTAAAGACTGTGCCTCAAGTTCTGCTTGATGAGCCTGAAGCTTTGCAAAGGCTGGATTGTCAGTAAGGCGCATAGCAAACCCCGCTTATAAAGATGATGCGTGACGAGCTGCGGCCGTAATAGCAGCCCAATCCTTATCTCTGATGGCCTCTTTCGTGGCAATCCACGATCCACCTACGCAAATCACATTTGGCAAAGATAGGAAATCTGGTGCTGTGGCAAGCGAGATACCACCAGTTGGACAGAAATTGATAGCCGCTAATGGGCTAGATAAAGCCTTCAAAAACGGTGCGCCACCTGCTTGAACAGCAGGGAAAAACTTCTGGATATCAAATCCTTTTTCCAATAGAGCCATAGCCTCTGAGGCTGAAGCGGCACCTGGCAATAATGTGATGCCTGCCTCTTCACATCCTGCAATCAACTGGTCAGTTGCCCCTGGGCTCACAGCAAAAACGGCACCCGCATCACGAACCGCACGCGCTTGTTCAGCATTTAATACCGTGCCAGCACCAACAACCATATCAGGCACATCCTTCGCAATCTGCGCAATCGCTGATAAGGCGGCGTCGGTGCGCAAAGTCACCTCAATCGATTGAATGCCACCTGCCAATAGGGATTCTGCAAGCGGCACGGCATCGGCAGCATCATCAATAACAATCACAGGCATCACAGGCCCGAGAGATAAAATCGAACGAATATCAGTCATCTTTTAATCCTTTACTTTATGATGCCAATAATTTGACACCGCCACCTTCTTCAGCGGATGCAGCCGCTTGCCGATAGCTGGCAAATAATTCTCTACCAAAGCCAGTTGTTGATGCCTCTTGAGCCTTATATTGCGGTCTTGTCGTCAAGTCAGACGGTGTTGAAATAACCCCTGTTACAGCGTCAATCGTGACCACATCGCCATCGACCAACTGTCCGATCGCGCCGCCTTTGACAGCTTCGGGCGTGACGTGAATGGCGGCTGGCACTTTACCAGATGCCCCTGACATGCGTCCATCGGTAAGAAGACCGACAACATACCCCTTATCTTGCAAAATAGAAAGCAATGGCGTGAGAGAATGAAGCTCTGGCATCCCAGTAGCAGCTGGCCCCTGACCACGCACCACAACAATTACGTCGCGATTTAACTCATCATTTTGAAACGCAGCCTTTACCTGCGCCTCATTGTCAAACACAGCAACAGGACAGGTAATATTGTGGCGTGATTCATCCACAGCAGAGATTTTCATCACGGCTCTGCCTACATTCCCTGATAGCATTTTAAGGCCACCCGTGCTGGCATGAGGCTGTGACACTGGGCGAAGTATGGCCAGGTCATGAGACTTATCTGAGGCAGGACGCCAGCTGATTGTCTGCGCCTCTAGCTGCGGTTCAACCTTATAGTCTGACAGCGTTTGGCCAAAGATGGTTTGCGCATCACCATGAAGCAATCCGGCAGCTTCCAGCTCTGAAATGACAAAGCCCATCCCGCCTGCAGCATGGAAATGGTTTACATCGGCTGAGCCATTTGGATATAGCCGCGCGAGTAAGGGGGTTACCTCTGATAATTCATCAAAATCATCCCATGTGATATGAATACCAGCGGCTGCGGCCATTGCCGGCAAATGCAGCGCATGGTTCGTTGAGCCGCCCGTCGCATGAAGCCCGATTATGGCATTCACAAATGAGCGCTCATCTAACACATGGCCAATAGGACGCACATCATCACTACCACGTCCTATCTTGATAATTTGCTCTACCGCCGCCACAGTTAGGGCATGGCGTAAATCTTCATGAGGGTTCACGAAGGTGCCACCTGGCAAATGCAAGCCCATGATTTCCATCAGCATTTGATTGGAATTCGCCGTTCCATAAAAGGTACATGTCCCAGCACTATGATAAGCTGACATCTCAGCCTTCAGAAGCGCCTCTCTTCCAACCTCACCTTTGGCAAAGGCTTTCCGAACAGCCGCTTTCTCTTCATTTGGCAAACCAGATGGCATTGGCCCTGCTGGCACAAAGATGGCGGGGACGTGACCATGCGACAAGGCACCCATGACCAACCCTGGAATAATCTTATCACAGACACCCAAATAAAGAGCCCCATCATACACCCCATGCGATAAGGCAACGGCTGCTGACATCGCGATCACATCGCGTGAGGCCAGTGATAATTCCATCCCTGGACGCCCTTGTGTGACACCATCACACATTGCGGGCACACCGCCTGCCATTTGCGCTGTAGCGCCGAACTGGCGTGCAGCAGCACGGATCATTTGTGGATAGGTCTCAAAAGGCTGATGCGCAGAGAGCATATCATTATAGGCGCTTACAATGGCGATATTTTGCTTCGCACTCCCTGACAGACCTGTCACATCATCTTGGTCTTGGCCAGCGGCTGCACCGGCATGCGCAAGATTGGAACACCCAATTTGACCCCGATCTTGATCTGAGGAGTTAGCCATCTCATTCACTGCGGCGAGATAGGTGGCTCTTGTTTTCTGGCTGCGCTCACGAATACGATCTGTGACGGCTGCGACGACAGGATGTAAAGACATAGCTGGCCTCCTCTTTATGCAAAAACTGTGAGGCTATCACCTAGATCGCGATTTAGGTAATAGACTGGTTTGGTTTCATCTTGAATAGCCGCTTTGTAAAAGGCTGCTTTTTCTTCATTTGGCAGGATAAGACATTTATGGGGTATTGATGAAATCAATGCCATATTCATCGAAATGCGGGGATGGATGGGAGACCCCATCGGCGCTGTTTTAATAATTTGTGGCGCTGCATTTGCGTCAAATGCGTATTCCTGCCCTACCATAGCTGGGAAAAGCGAGGCAAAATGCCCGTCCATACCCATACCAAGAATAAGGCTATCTGCCTGCCCTATCTGGTCTTGTGCAGTCTCATTATCATGAAGCGGAATAAAGGTAGCTGCTGCAGCCTTCCCTTGAAGCAATGTTTCTTTTACCAGACGATGATTTGAATCAGGGTGCGTAGCTGGCACATCTCTTTCATCCACTAAGGTGATGATAGTATTGTCCCAGGCAAAGTCTGTCTTTGTCAGCTGGTCGAAAATAGGCACAGGGCTAGAGCCACCTGACACGACTAAAACGGCGCGGCCTCGTCTTGCAAGCCCCTCTGATAGACCATTTAACAAAAATTGTGCGACATCTTCAGCGTGATAGCTCATCTATTCCTCATTTTCACTAATCGGGTCAATCCATGAGGCCTGATGCGCACCAAACAGCTTGGCTTGCGCCTCTGGTCCCATAGAGCCTGATGGGTAAATATCTGGCGCAACATCTGCGGCGGCGGAAATGATCGGATCCATAAACTGCCAGGCTGCCATGACTTCATCATGGCGCATGAACAAGGTCTGGTTCCCACGTGCCACATCCATCAATAATCTTTCATAGGCATCAGGCAAACGCTCTTTAAATGTCTCGTCAAAAGACAAGTTTAATTCCGATGGGAAAAGGCGCATGCCCCCTGGCCCTGGTTGCTTCGAGATAAGTTGCAACCGCAGCCCCTCTTGTGGCTGCAAACGAATTATGAGGCGATTTGGCTCACTCTCATGGTCGGTTGCGCCATTGGCAAACACATTATGGCTAGGCTTTTTAAATGTAATAACGATCTCTGATGCGCGATGCTGCAACTTCTTGCCTGTGCGCATGTAAAACGGCACGCCTGCCCAGCGCCAATTTTCAATGAAGAGTTTTAAGGCAACAAACGTCTCAGTCTTCGAGGATTGACCCAGCGCCTCTTCATAAGACGGGTCATCATCACCGCCCCCATATTGCCCAATCACCAAGTGATCAGATAGGTTTGAGACATCAAAGGGACGCAACGCCCGCAATACGCGCAGCTTTTCGTCACGCACCTGATTAGCTTTAAATTGTGCCGGCGGCTCCATAGCCACAAGACATAAAAGCTGCATCAGATGGTTTTGAATCATGTCACGCATCGCGCCATAACGGTCATAATACGCCGCGCGTCCTTCGAGACCCACAGATTCCGCCACCGTAATTTGAACGTGGTCAATGAAGGTATTGTTCCATTGCGTTTCGAAAATTGTATTGGCAAACCGCAATGCCATTAGATTTTGGACCGTCTCTTTGCCAAGATAATGATCGATACGATAAATATTATCTTCGGAGAAAACAGCCAAAAGCTGATCATTCAAATCACCAGCAGATGCACTATCATGACCAAGCGGCTTTTCAACCACAAGACGCGCTGATGGGGTCACCAAGCCATGTTTATCAAGAAGCTGACAAGCCGCCCCAAAAAGCGCGGGGCTAATTGCCAAATAATAAATGACAGGGCGCGCATCATCCTGTTTTGCTGAGATAAATTCAGCAAGAGCCTCGGCGCCGTCTCCTGCGACTACATCAAGCGGCATAATTGAGACAAGCTGCATGAATTCGGCAAATGAACTCTGGTCAGCGGCTGTGTCTAAATGACAGAACGGGCGTAATTTATCAGCATATTCCGCAACAGACATTTTTTGACGTGCTGCTACGACAAGACGAAACCCATCATCAATTTGACCAGCTAAGAAACGCTGAAACAATGCGGGAAAGATTTTCCGAAGCGACAGGTCACCTGTCCCCCCAATGATGACATAATCACTGGTTGGTATTTTTGCGGCTTCTGGAATTGCTGGTCGTATCTCAGACATATGACTACGCTTTCATATCTGACCCGAGAACGGACTGGCCGAAAGTCGGGTGTTTGGACATCATCTTAAGGAACACGTCTCTATCTGGGGCATATTGCGCATAAACCGGCAAAAAAGCGCCACCTAAGGCACGCGCTTCATAACCAATCATACCCGCATCAAGCTCCGGCATATCAAGCCCTGTTAAATTATAGAACGATAACGCTTTGGTTATTTTTGCAATTAAACTTTGCAGCTGCGCACGTGGCAAAGTGCCATCAATCACAACTTTTTCTGTATCAAGCACAGATTGAGCATTCACAATGGCACCAGCCAAAATTGGCGCAGCCTCTTCTGCCCACTCGTCAAAAAGCGTACGAATTTGGCCATCTAGCTCTTGATAGCCATGCAGGCTCTCAATCATCAAATTATGCGCCTGTAACTTGCGCTCTAATGTTCGCAGTGAGGCCGTCGCCAGCACCTGTGACGGTGCCTCACCTTGTGAGACCAAAGCAGTTGTCATAGACCCAATAGACCCAGCATTTCCGCGATTACCGGTCAGCAATTTGCCATTCATGACAATGCCACCACCAATAAAGGTCCCTACATAAAGATAGAGAAAATCATGTGAGCGTCGCTCTTTATTCAGAGATAATTCGGCCAAACAAGCTGCTGATACATCATTCATCATCGAGACAGGCAAATCAGTTTGCGCGGAAATAGCATCAGCCAAATCTACGGACTGCCAAGCCTTTACCAAAGATTCCGATGCCTCAAACTCATGCGACCAGCCCGCCAACGAGCCAGGCGCTGCCAAGCCGATGCCGATGATGCGTTGTCTCAGCGATGGTTCAAGAGACTGACGCATCTCTTCAATAACGGCCAAGATCTCAGGCAGCGTTTTGGCAGGCTCAGGAAAATCATGATAACTGGTTTTCCGTTGTACAATGGCACCATCAAAGGCCATGAGGATGATATCCAACGAACGCCGGCCAATTTTAACCCCGATAGAGAACACCCCATCAGGGTTAAGAAGCAACCCCGTCGATGGTTTACCAACACGGCCTCTTTGTTTTGCGCCTGTGAGAATAAACCCATCATCAATAAGGCGATTGACAATCACTGAGATGGTTTGCGGTGTTAGCTGTGTCATACGCGCTAATTCCGCTTTTGCAATCCCAGGCTGTTGCCGCACTAAGGACAAGATTAATCTCTCATTATATTGTCCTAGTCCGGTCTGATTGCTACCTAATTGACGTTTTATTGCGGTCATCACAACCCCTTATCAGAAAGATGATATATTTCTGATTTAGTTATGAGCGAGATAGCTTGCCATATCTAGCATTCTATTCGAGAAACCCCACTCATTATCATACCAAGCAAGAACACGGACAAGCCCGTCTTCATTCACCATCGTCTGATCGAGAGACACGATAGATGAGTGCGGATCGTGATTAAAATCAATCGATACAAGCGGTAGGCTTGTGACATCCATGACACCTTTTAACGGGCCTGCCGCTGCGTCTGACAGCAACTGATTGACCTCATCTTTGCTCGTCTTGCGAGAGGGCATGAATTTCAAATCCACAACAGACACATTCGCAGTTGGCACACGAATAGCAGACCCGTCAAGCTTACCAGCCAACTCTGGTAGCACGAGGCCTACCGCACGAGCGGCACCAGTTGAGGTCGGGATCATAGATAAGGCTGCAGCACGGGCACGGCGCAAATCAGAATGCATTGTATCCTGCAATCTCTGGTCACCTGTATAGGCATGAATGGTTGTCATATAGCCTGTTTCAATGCCAATGGCGTCGTGTAGTGTCTTAGCAACAGGAGACAAACAGTTAGTTGTGCAAGATGCATTCGAAATAACCAGATGGTCAGAGGTGATTTTCGTGTGGTTCACGCCAAATACCGATGTGATATCTGCGTTTGAACCTGGGGCAGAGATCAAAACACGCTTCGCACCGGCTGCAAGATGGAAAGATGCCTTTTCCTTGCTTGTGAAAATACCTGTACATTCCATCACAAGGTCAATCTCTGACCAATCTAATGCTGCTGGGTCGCGTTCACTCAATAGCTTGATATGATGACGGCCGACAATGAGGACACCATCTTCAATACGTGCCTCAGGGCGAAGACGGCCATGAATGGAATCAAAGTTCAACAAATGACAATTCGTATCTGGGTCACCTAAGTCATTGATTGCGACGAACTCTAAATCTGGGCGGTCAGCCTCTAAAGCTGCACGCAATACAGAACGACCAATGCGACCAAACCCGTTAATTGCTATTTTCAATGTCATAACAGACCTCTTGCCATTTTAGTTGTGTGTAATATGTAAATAAGGTTGATTTATTAATTGGATTCACCGGAAATCGCAAGTGATTTTTTACATGGTTGTTACTTTTCCCTTGAATTTTCGAAATTGGGGCTAGGTCAAAACTATGGAAAGTTTGTTATTTCAAAGTCAGAATCTTATCTTTTCAAAACTCATGACTGTGACAGCCATTCATGTTGCCTTAGCCTATTTTGTCCTAGAATTTGGATGGCATTCAAAACGGTTACCGCTGCCCACAGGCCAAGTTTTATTGCAGTCACGGCTAGTCCGAATTTTACTAGCTGGTCTATTAGGCATCAGTATCGGCGCCCTATTCTCATACCTCGCGCAACACATCTCACCCCTTACGGCAGTGTTGTTCCACGCCGCATGGCTCACAATTTGGTATGTCGAATCTGCGTACCTCTTAGCACATGGGTTTTTCAAAAACGTATTTGATGATGAACTTCCTTTTGAAATCACCTTATTCATTAGTTTCGTATTAATGATAAATGCAGGGTATTTCACGCTTATGATCAGCCTGTCATTATTGCGTGCGCCAACCCTGTGATTGTGGAACAACTGACAGGAGAGGCCCATGTCAAAACCTACAGCTTGCGAGGTATTTTCAGCCTCAGAGCGCGCCTCCGACTTCAAAAAAGACTTCATCTGCGTCAATGATGATTTACATCAAGCGATGTTAGATTCCCCCTTGGCCATCGTGATCTATGCCCTAGCGGTTTTATTCATCATGTTTTTGGTCAGGCGCGCCTCCGCCCCTGTCAGAGCAGAGCGCGATGCCGCCTATGCCGCCAAAGCCCGTCAACAAGATGATCATCATCAGCTGTGATAAATCGCTAATTCATCTGCCAAGATTTTCTTGAATAAATAGAGCTCTGCTGTTGGAACGACGAGATCAACACCTTCTGATTTCCGGCGTTTTGCTCCAGCGCCACCTGAGGCAAATATACCTGACTTCTTGCCAGCTGCCTTCGTCCGCGCCACGATATGCGCAATGGCATCTTCTAGCTTTTGGTGTGTCCCTTCTGGCCCTGGACGTAGGCCAAGCGCAATAGCCAAATCTGTAGGACCAATAAAGACACCATCAAGCCCATCAACGGCCAAGATCTCATCGAGATTTGCGAGCCCCTCCTCGGTTTCAATCATCGCCAATCGGATAATTTCCTCATTAGCATGATCAAAATAATCAGCGCCTGCATATTGGAAGACACGCGCAGTGGCAAAAGACCGGCCACCTTGCGGCGGATAGCGCGAGGCTGTCACGAGGGCCGCGGCTTCTTCGGCTGTATTAACCAAGGGACAAATCACGCCATAGGCTCCAAAATCGAGCGCTTTCATAATGGTTTCAGGCACATTAGCCGGCAGACGAACCATCGGCACCGCATCAGTGGCCGAAATGGCCTGCATCATCCCGAGAAGATTATGCATATCAGAGGCACCATGCTGCAAATCAACGACAACAGCGTCACAAGAGGACGCGCCAACCATTTCTGCCAAGACGGTTGATTCTGTCGCAATCCAGCCGCATAAGGCTGTTTCATTCTTTGCCCAAATTTCTTTGACTTTATTCTTTCTCATCTCACTCACCCATTCTCATCGCTAAAGGGATAACGCGCATCAATCGCAACTGAGGCAACCACTGAGGTCGTGCCCAAATCATCATGCGTGATATTCTGACCGCCCTGCACAACGCTCACATGCGCTTTGCCTCGTGGTAGTTTAGCTGCTACTTCTGCGGTATCTACTTGTTCAGGGCACTGCACACCAACAGTGACAAACACGTCCATATCTTGATGTGACAGATCAAGCGAACGGAATAATAATAATGAGCTATGGCGCAAGGCATCATCAACGCCGCGACAGGCCGCTTTGGTGTAATCCTCGCCATATAAATCGGTGCCCATGCCCATTTCTAGGATAATCCGTTTCATGATGACGCTCCTTCTGGAAAGTCGAAAGAAACAACAATCGCAGCCTGTGCAATGACCGTCACATCACTTGATTCTAGGCGTGCCGCATCAGCTGGCTTGGCAATATCCAACCCGCCAAAAGAAGCAGATACTGCAACCTTGCCATAGGGAAAAATCTCAGCGACCGCAGCACAATCAACCTCTTCTGGTTTCTGCACAGCAATATCAACCGAAATGATCATATCCTCTCTTGTGAACCCCAAAGCGTCCGCCACTGTGAGCGCGTTACGCCATAACGCATCGGATACAGCGCGTTTGGCTGCTGCGGTATAATTCGCATGGCGCAGAGACGTCCCCATCCCAAGCTCCATAGCCACCTTTTTGATCATCACATCCTCCTATCGCAGCTGGTTAGGCTTGCTTTGCAGCGCAAGCCCAATCGGCAAAAGACTGCAAATCTGTAAAGCGCTTATCTGGTTGCGGGACGTCCCCAACCATGGCTGTCGCCCCCCACGAGCCGCCCTCTTCTAGCTTCTGGCGGTCAATCCACGCACAGGGCAGCCCCACCGCTTTGGCAGGCTTGATGTCATGGAACAAGCTTTGTGCGACATGTAAAATTTCATTTTGGCTAACCTGATGGTCGGCGGCGAGCCCTGATAACATATGCGGGAAATTGGCCGGATTTGGCTTATAGCTTCCCACATCCTCAGCGGTATAAATCGCGTCAAACCGCACGCCAAGACGCGCATTTGACCCTTGAAAGCTCTGCCTATCGACATTTGATAAAATCACAAGCTTAAAAGATTGTGCCAATTGACGTAGCGCATCGGCACTATCGGGAAAGGCCGGCCAATAGGGCACGAAATCGCCAAATCTGGCATCCATAGTGGCGTCGGTTTCATATCCCCATTGCGCCGCTAGTCGCGCATGAGTTTTGGCCAAAACCTCTGGATAGAGCATATCAGGTGTTTCTGCCTGAATCGCGCTCTCACATTTGGCGAAATCTTCCAAGCTCGCATGACGTGTCCGCTGCGACCCGTTTGCCAAAAGAAGAGGCTGCAAGCCATCCCAAATACCAGATTCCCAGTCAATCAGCGTCCCATAACAATCAAATGTTAGGGTCGAAATTGCGCGCATATCCATTTTCATATCCTTATCAGATTGCCCTTTTGTCTTCGCACGTAAATCAGGCAATCACAAGCCAGTCGGTGAAGATTTTTTGGCAAAGCCAAAACGTGCTATGCAAATTGGAAAGCGAGCCACACAACCACGAGGTAGCGCGTAATTTTAGCAACAGAGACAAGGCAAAGAAATAAGGGGAAAGAAAGGCGCATCATGCCTGCTAAAAGCGTGAGCGGGTCGCCGATAATTGGCACCCAGCTCAGCAGTAAGGTCACAGCCCCAAAGCGACCATAAAATGCGGTAAGGCGCTGACCGACCTGTCCTGTGTCTGGCCACCACCGGGGCCGCCTGGCCGATGCCACCCCAGCACCAATTACATAATTCACAACTGCGCCAAGAATATTACCGACAGACGCAACAGTGATGAGCCAAAACACATTGTACTGACCTAAGATCACGAGCCCTGCGAGCCCTGCTTCTGATTGGGCTGGCAAAATTGTGGCAGCCATAAAGGCCGCCACAAACAAAGAGAGATAGGCTGCATAAGCACCAAACATCATGTCATCACACGACAGCGCGCCCTATGCAGAAGGCAAGATAGCGTGTCTTTACGCGCCATCTGGCACATCTTGAATCGCATCATGGAACTCTTCTGGTGTGATCTCACCGCGTTCCAATTTGCCTTCCAATTCTCGCAATGCTGATTGCTCAGCCGCTTCTGCTGCTGCACTCTCTGCGGCTTCTTGCGCCGAGCGTCCTGCGGCACGAGCTGCGGCCTCAAAGGCAGCACGTCCTGCCACCGCGGCAGCTTCGGCGGCTTCACGGGCAGCATCACCGGCGGAACGTCCGGCATTCACGGCCGCTTGCAAGGCTTGCTCATAGGCTTGATTGGACGCTGCTTCCCATGCGGCCTCTTCAGCGCTTCTCACAACGGCACCTGTGGCAGCTTGCGCCGCTTCTCCTGCCACGCGTGCAGCAACGGCCGCTTGCTCAGCGGCTTGGCTAGCCTCTATCGCAGCACGACGAGCTTCGTCTGTCCCGCTTTCAATCGCAGCTTGTTGTAGTTGTTCAGCAAGCGCAGCTAGGTTTTCTGCCTGACCGGCGGCCAGTCGTGCCTCTGCGGCGGCATCAGCTCCAGCTTGCTCATTAAACCGGGCGGCAGCTTCTGCGGCAATACGCCCAGCTTCCTCAGCGGAGCTTGCGCCAGCCTCTAAGACAGCTTGATTGACAAAATCAAATTGCGCAAATGACACACCAGCCTCTTCAGCTAGCTTTTCACTCAAGCGCGCTTCATAAGCGGCATAAACCTCATCACTGGCATTCACAATGGCTGTGGGAATTCCGATAGAATTATCAAGCTGACCCGATAATACATCTTCAACAGTGAGGTCAGTGCCGTTCACCGCATACATACCATCCGCCAACAGACGCTCTGTCTCTTCTTGCGCGGCTCTCGCTAGCGCTGCGGCATCATCTTCATCAAACGCGAGTGAGACCGCCTCAAAATCTGGCAAGGCAACACCACTTGCCTCAACAAGCCGTGACTGGGCGCGCGCTTGGAAAGCGGCCTGCACCTCTTGTGGTGCGCCTACAAGAACCGGCGCATTCGCGATCAAAGCCTCGGTATCTTCAAAAAGCTCATCTAACTCACCATTGCGGATATCCTCTGCAGACAAGCCTGTAGCGTTAATCGCAACAGCGCCTTCTGCTAGCAACGCCTCCACTTGTGAATTAGCAGCTAAGAACGTATCAACCGCTTGATCGAAGCTTGGCACAACATCTGGCGAAATATCATTTTCCACTAGCCAGTCTTCACTGGCTGAACTCACCAAAGCAGCGGTGAATTGATCAGATGACAACCCTAAATTATCCGCAATGGATGCGATAGGATCTTCGGTATTGATGGTTTTCGGCAAGGGGATAAGAGGCGCCCCATCTTCCACAATATCAGCCCCAAAATAGCCCGCAGGCGCGGCACTTCTTGCCTCACCAATCCCAAACAGCCCTGAGCTCACACGGGCGGTTGGAAAGCCTGTCACCTCTTCCCCGCGGCGAAAGGCCTCCAACGCTTCAAGATAGCGCGCTTCGGCTGATTGCTGCTGAACGGTACCATCATTTTGTACAATGGACCCGTCACTCTTAAAGGTTAGGGCATGGCTCTGGGCGTGCATAGAAATGGCAAGGCACATCCCAACTGTTACTGCTGATAACAACCGCATTCTTATCTCCTATCACTGCCTATGCTGTTGTGTATAACATAAAAAACTAATGGAAAGAATGACACAAAAGAACAAGCTTCTATCACAACAATTCACCGTCTGAATAAGAGGCTTGCTTGTTTCGACATGTGGGAGACTGGAGCGGGCGACGGGGTTCGAACCCGCGACCCCGAGCTTGGGAAGCTCGTGCTCTACCAACTGAGCTACACCCGCTTACTGCGCTTGTTATAACGCTGTTAACCAGAGGGGTCAAACAGCTTATTATTGCCTAGTCAGGGTCATAGCGCACATGCAATGAGATGGATACCGTATCACCTGCTGTGATTGATTCTGCGACACGAACCGCTTTTTTGAGCGGCAACACAAAGCTGCCAGATTTTTTATCAGGAAAGATGGAGGTCGACCAGTGTGAGCCCCCAATTGTGACATCCACTTTTAAGCTACCAAAGCCTTTGCGATTGCGCGCGAAAAAGCGAATTTCCTCAGCCGCCTCTTGCGGCAAAGTGATAAAATGCCAGCTGGTTGCGCCATCTGTGTGCCACAACCATATTTCAGCTTCAAATCTGTAACTAAGGTCCATCATCCCCCTATCATGAGGTGATAGATACTGCCTGGCAAATAAAAAGGGGCAGAAATCTGCCCCTTTTCGTGATCATGTAAACCCGGCTTAGTTCGGGATTTGGCCTTGTACACCATCAACATAATAGTTCATGGCCCATAGACCGCCATCATCAAGTGCTTCGCCATCCTTTAGGATAACATTGCCCTTATTATCTTTCATTGGACCTTTAAAGATCACAAGTGAGCCATCTGCGATACCATCACGTGCGGCTTGTGCAGCAGCTGCTACGTCAGCTGGCATGTTCTTGAACTCAGTCAAAACAAGATAATCTTCGCCGATACCTTTCCAGGTGTTGCCTGCCCAGTGGTCTGGACCTTCACCTGTTGACCATGAGCCATCCATGGCTTTTTCGATCTGGTTGATATAGTAAGGACCCCAATTATTCACAGAGGCAAAGAGCTGTGCGTTTGGTGCAAATTCATGCATGTCTGATGACTGGCCAAAGCCAAGCGCGCCTGCTTTTTCAGCAGTCTGCAACATCGCAGGGCTGTCTGTATGCTGTGCAAGAATATCAGCACCTTCAGCAATCAACACCTTCGCTGCATCAGATTCCTTCACTGGGTCATACCAGCTATTTACCCATACAACTGAGATTTCAGCATCTTGGTTCACAGAGCGAAGACCTTGTGCGAAAGCGTTAATGCCCTGGATAACTTCAGGAATTGGGAAAGCGCCAAGATAGCCGATTTTGTTTGATTTTGTCATCAAACCAGCCACAACACCTTGGACATAACGACCTTCATAGAAACGGATGTTACCAGTTGCCATGTTTGGTGAACGCTTATAGCCAGTAATGTGGTCAAACTTCACTTCAGGGAATTCTTTTGAGACCTTCAAAGTTGGGTCCATGTAACCGAATGATGTTGTGAAAATCATCTGGTTCCCTTGCTTGGCCAACTCACGAATAACGCGTGTGGCATCTGGTCCTTCTGGCACGTTTTCAACATATGTTGTCACGACCTTGTCACCAAAATGTGCTTCAACCTGCTGACGGCCCATTTCATGAGCATATGTCCAGCCATGGTCACCTGGGTTTGTTAAATAAACGAAGCCAACTTTCATAGCTTCAGCTTGTGCTTGTGACGTCATGCCCAACGCTGCCACAGCAGCAATGAGGCTTGAGGCCAACCATTTACCAAATTGGATTGATTTCATTACCCTCTCCTATTGTAAGATACGCTATCTGGTTGGATAGAATATCCGGCCCAAATGAGCAGGTGCTTTATGCAAAACACCCCCCCGTCGTGAAATGCTGACCAAGACGATGATGGTCGCTAAATATGGTAGCATTGATAAAAATTGTGGTTGAATTGACCAGCCGCGTGCCTGCCCTGCCAATTGCATAATGGTAATCCCGCCAAACAAGATGGCGCCAATCACAACGCGCCATGGCATCCAGCTCGCAAATACAACAAGCGCCAGTGCGATCCAACCGCGCCCCGCTGTCATGCCTTCGGCCCAGTGCGGCGTGAGAACCAATGGCAAATAAGCACCAGCAAGCCCTGCCATAAAGCCGCCAAACAACACCGCCATCCAGCGGACAGCTAGTACATTATAGCCAAGCGCATGTGCACTATCATGATTAATACCAGTGGCACGCAGGATAAGCCCTGCTCTTGTCTTTGTTAAAAGATAGGAGACAAGCGCGACAATCGCGATGGATAGATAAGCCATGAAATCAAGTTGAAAGGCCACCCCGATAAGCGGCAGTGACGACAAGACAGGGATTTCGATGACTGCCAACCCATCGATCGCCTTACCAACTAATGGCGCACCAATCAGACCAGACAGGCCAGTGCCGAAAATGGTCAAAGCCAGTCCTGTCGCGACTTGATTCGTGGCAAGGCCTAGCGCAAATAGGCCAAATACCGCAGCGGTTACCATACCGCTTAGCCCGCCAGCTATCATACCAACATAAGGATTTCCGAAAGTAAGAGCGGCGCCAAAGGCAGCCACTGCCCCCATGAGCATCATGCCTTCTACGCCCAAATTGAGCACACCCGACTTCTCAGCCACAAGCTCGCCCGTCGCGGCGAGTACCAATGGCACAGATGTTAACAGGATGGTTAGCAAAAGCTCTTCATACATGGCCTAGTCTTATAGTATTTTGATGAACTGTGCAAAGTGAATTCCCACCTCACAGCCTTCGATATTTTATTTTGCCTGATTATTAGGCTTTCATACCACGCCACCTGACATGATAATTGGTCCAGGTTTCACCAGCCAGCAACATAAACAGCAATAGCCCTTTAAATAAACCGGTCACCACTTTGGGTATGCCAAGCGAGATTTGTGCCGCATCGCCGCCAAGCTCCGCCAAGGCCACAACAAGACCTGCGGCAATCACTGCCATCGGGTTTAAGCGTGCCAAAAAGGCAACAATAATCGCTGTAAAGCCATAGCCGAATGAGATATTTGGCTGTAGCTGTCCGATATTAGCAGATACCTCAATCGCGCCAGCTAATCCTGCAAGCGCGCCTGATCCAAGCATCACGGCAATCGTGATTCTATCGGGGTGAAACCCTGCAAATTTTGCGGCGCGTGGCGCCTCACCAAAGAGACGAACCTGAAAGCCTGGCAGTGTCCGGCGTAACAAAATACCGCCAATAATCGCAATAACCAACGCAGCTGGCACAGCCCAATGAAGCTGACCAAGGCGCCCAACACCCGGAATCAATAGCGGCGGAATCAAACCACCATCTGGATAAAGTGGTGTGAGCGGGAAGCCAAATGACATCGGATTACGCCAAGGACCGCGCACGAGATAATCGATCAACAAGCTCGCCACATAGGTTAGCATCAAGGAGACCAAAATCTCATTCGTTGAGAATCGCACGCGCAAAATAGCAGGAATGAACGCCCATAGGGCACCAGCAGCCATTGCCGCGAGCGCCATCGGGATCAATAACCCATAGCTTGTCACATCTGGATAAGACAAGGCGACCCAGCCTGCGCCAAGCGCGCCCAAAATCAATTGCCCTTCGGCCCCAATATTCCAGATATTCGCGCGATAACAAAAAACGAGCCCTGTCCCGATTATAATAAGCGGTGTGGCTTTCACGAATAAATCGGCAATTTGATCAGCGCGTGACAAAGGTGACAAAAAGAAAACAGAGAGCGCTTGTATCGCATCATAGCCCAAAGCGGCAAAGATAATACCGCCCATCATAATGGTAATACCAATGGCAAAAAATGGTGTTGCCAGCCTTAGCCATGATGGCACTGATTTGCGTGGTTCAAGATAGATCATCTAGCTCGCCTCCCCGATAGTGGCACCGCCCATTAACAGGCCAATCTTCTCTGGCGTCATATCAGCAACATCATAGCTCGCTGATAAGGTACCAGCATAGAGAACAGCAATATGACTTGAGAGAGAGAAGAGCTCTTCTAAATCTTGTGATATCAACAGGATAGCAGATCCAGATGAAGCCAAATCAAGCAAGGCCTGCCGAATAAGCATCGCAGCGCCAATATCAACGCCCCAACTTGGCTGACTAACAATCAACACATCAGGCTGTTTTAGAATTTCACGACCCACAACAAATTTTTGGAGATTCCCGCCAGATAGCTGGCTGGCGTTTGGGTTATCATGAGGTGTTCGTACATCAAATTCTGAAATGATAGCGGCCGCGCGCTGCTGCAATGTTGCACGATTAACAAAGCCGCGCTGTGTGACAGTCTCATGGCTATGAGAGGTCAAAAGCGTATTTTCAGTCAAATTCATCCCTGGCACTGCTGCATGTCCGTTGCGGTCCTCTGGAATGAAACCCATGCCAGCCTGGCGTCTTTTTTCCGGCGCAAGATGGCGCATATCCTGACCGCCAAGCGCCATGGCCGTGCAAGAGGCAGGATGACGCCACTCACCAATGAGAGCTGATAGCAACTCATCCTGGCCATTACCAGCGATACCAGCGACACCCAAAATCTGACCAGGGCGTAGGGTAAAAGACACATCGTCCAACGCCACATCAAAGGGCCCCTCTGCTGGCTTGGAC
>WTJA01000001.1:20037-33735 GCA_011524995.1 Alphaproteobacteria bacterium
GGTAAAAGACACATCGTCCAACGCCACATCAAAGGGCCCCTCTGCTGGCTTGGACAGATTCTTAACATCAAACAGAATATCACTTGATATCTGATGAGAGGAAGCCGTGACATCTGAGATAGACGTCCCGACCATTAATTCTGCAATTTGCCGCGTTGTCTGCTTGGCACTTTCAATCACGTCAATCTTCTTGCCGCCGCGCAAAATCGTAGCACGCGGACATAGCGCTTTAATTTCATCTAATTTATGCGAAATAAACAGAATCGCGCAGCCTTCATCAGCCAATTGGCGGATAACCTTAAACAGCTGTTCGGTTTCTTGTGGGGTCAGAACCGAGGTAGGCTCATCCATAATCAACAATTTCGGAGATTGCAGAAGACAACGCAGAATTTCAACGCGCTGCTGTTCCCCCACTGAGAGGTCAGCGACAATGCGGTCCGCGCCAATCGGAATACCATAGGCGGCAGAGAGTGTTTCAATGCGCTCTGATAGCTGGTCGATCGCTTCATCGCCATCCATCGCAAGCTGGATATTTTCGGCAACTGTCAGGGCTTCGAATTGCGAGAAATGCTGGAACACCATTCCGATGCCCATCTGACGCGCGGCTTGCGGGTTGCTAATCGTAACTGGTTGTCCCTGAAACGCAAAATGCCCCTCGTCAGGTTGCAACACCCCGTAAATCATTTTGACAAAGGTTGATTTCCCAGCCCCATTCTCGCCGAGGAGCGCATGGATTTCACCAGGGTTAATGGCAAAATCAATCTGATCATTGGCTGTGAAATCACCAAATCGCTTGGTCATTGCTGTCGCTTGTAGCAGCGGTGCCATTTCCATCTTGTTCCACCCACCCTATTGGAAACGCGTCCTATATCGCTCGGTTATAACGTCTCTTCATGGGGGAAGTCCAGCATCAGATTGGTCATAGCTTTTCTTGTTCAATCAATGATATGATCCCAGCATGGAACAAGACCTTACAAGCTTACAAGAAACCCTCGCTCATATGGCGCAAGATTTGCGTGATCTGAGTGATGAATTATATCAGCAGCAAAAAGATATGGCTGCTTTGCGTACTGAAATTGAACATCTGCGGCAGAAGATCAAAACCGCTGGCACAGATAGCGGCATTCTGCGCCCAGAAGAAGATTCACCACCGCCTCATTATTAAGCTAGACCCCAAGCCTATCTGGCAGATGCATTTTTACTTTATTCTTGAAGCTATTTCCCTCACAGTGAGCGTGAGGGAGATTAAAACATGTCAATGAAACAGGTCTATCGAGGGCTAGGTGTTTGTGCCGCTTTGGTAAGTTGGTCTGCGCAAGCTGATGTCATGGATGAATATCGCGACCCGGCCTTTCAAAAAGGGTATGTGGTTACCGAATATCTATTTGATAATAATCCAGAACAAAAGCAAGATTCACTCTCTGTTTATGGTGAATATGATGCTCATGAATATGCCACTATCTATGTGCGATTGCAGGGCGCTAGAATTAAGAATAAAACCGTCGGCGGGATGGTGCCTGACCAGGAAAAAGATACTGATTCAATCACTGCAATTGGCACAAGGCTCCGTTACCGTTTCGGACATGGCAATCAGCATGAGGTTGGCACGTTGCTGACAGCCTCAGGACGTGACTATAATGAAGTGGGCGGTGTGACCTATCGCGTTATGCCTTACGCTTATGTCTTTTCTGGCCGTACATTTTCTGCAAGAGCGCACATCGAATTTGACTTTATTGATGAAAATGCTTGGAACTCATCGCGAGAGGCATGGACCACAGTTGAAGATAGAGAAGTGGGCTTATATCTGCGGGCGAACCTGACCAATATTGTTGGCTATGTGAACCCCTCATGGAAACCAACACATTGGTCGGTATCCTATGAAGACAAGCTTGCCTCTAATTTAGATGATGATCATTGGGATATCTCGCATGAGCACACCCTATCATTCGACCATGATAGCGGCTGGTCTGTCATCGTTGCCCAGCAAAAAACAGCCAATGAATCCACAGCCAATGTAAATCCCTTTAAGGGCGCAACCAAGGATGGCTATACGATGGTTCAGGTCAAACGCCAATATTAAGGCCGCAAGCCTGATCTAGAGAGGGATAACATATGTCATCAGCACCAAAAGATGCCGCAGAAAGATGGGCGGTTAAACCTGTTATTTGTTATCCGAATGAGACACTCCCCACCCCGCCGCTTGATTTGTATCACGAGATGCGAGACAGCGCGGTGAAATGCGGTGAAGTGATTATCCCGCCGCGGGAGGCACGTTGTTTTTCAGTTCCTGCCGGCCATTTCTTTCGGATGAGCGCCCCTGAAGGACCACAGGTTGGCGACCTTAATTTATTTAGCCAACATAATCTCGCAGAGCGCTTTTATTCAGGTAAAACGCGCGCACTTCATGGCACCCACATCACCAATGGCGAGCGCATGTGGTCTAGCTTTCCCTATCTACGGCCTCTTGCCACCGTCACAGATGATAGCTTGCATTGGTATGGGATTGATGAATATGGCGGCTCTGTTCATGACGTCATCGGCACAAGGTGCGATCCCTATACAGGCAATTTATTATCTGGCAGCCAGTATCATCATTGTTGTCATTCCAATCTCACGCGTGCCCTGGCTGATGAGACAGGCTTGTCCCTTCAAGAGGCAGAACCTCATATCCATGATGTGTTAAATGTCTTTATGTGCACGGGTTTCACACGAGATACCGGCCAATATTTCATGAAGGCAAGCCCCGTTCGGCCGTCAGATTATCTAGAGATGATAGCAGAGATTGACCTTCTTGGCGCCCTATCTGCTTGCCCTGGCGGTGACTGCTCTGCTGAGCATTCTAGCGATGTCGCCATCTGCCACCCCTTAAAAGTAGAGATTTTGAAACCATCAGATGAGATGCTAGCAAAATTTACCTCACCAGCGCCTAATCGCTATGATGGCACGCATGGCCGCTAGCCAGCTTCTGCTGGGATATTCTGATTGGTAAGGAAGCGCTGCCAATAATGATCTGGCAGGAGTTTGACCGCCGCCATAATGGCATAAATCAGCGCAAACGCAAAAATCAGCCTGAAGCCTAAGACAATCACAAGGCTTGGCCCCATCAACATGACAATGGCGGTATCCTCGAAAATCGAATGAAGCAGATTGATAAAGCACACCACGCCAAACACATCTTTTTTCGCAATCGTGCCTGTCTCAACATCTTTGATAAGCAAGCCGCCCCCAAAGCCAAGCCCCAATGTCACACCAACAATGGCAATGGTTGAGGCTCTGTCACCAATATGCATTGCGCGCAAAAACGGCCCGAGCAGCCATTGCATCAACCGCTCAACACCGATGAGCCGCAATATCTCTAAAAAGACAAGCAATATGATAATGATAAGCTGAATCATCACCAGCGATAATAGTTGCGTCTTCAGCCAGCCAACAAGACTAGGATCAACGGTTACCTGTGGCATCGCCATCTGCGCTGGCTCCGCATACCAACCCGTCACCGCAAATAATTGTGCTAATAGCAGCGCGGCTAGAAACCCTGCGCCAAGGCGTAACGCAATGACAACACGCGCCCTAACACCCGTGCGCCGTGAAATCATCACCTCAATTGGCAAAGAATGCGTCAATAGCATGAAGAGGGCGAGGACAGACATTTGCCCGACTGACAAGCCTGCTAAATCTGGCAATGATGAGGCAACGAGCAAACCTGCATAGGGGTTGGTCAACATGGTTGTGGTGAGAACAATAGCCAAGGATGGCGGTAGTGACATGAGCCCCATGACAGGCGCCATCATATCAGCAAGCCACAAATCAAGCCCCGCCTCTTGGCATAATTTCACAATGATAAGCGTTGGGATCATAATCTTGAAGAGATTCCAAGACACCACAACAATATCATCACGCAATTTTTGCCAATTCATAAAGATACCCTCTTGCCTTACTTGCCCGTCTTATCTCAGTCGGCTAACGCAGGTCTAGCGTTAATTCAGTTTATAAAGATGCCAAAAAAAACCCGCCAGATATCTAGCGGGTTTTCATTATATCTCATCAGCTAGCGGCTTATAAACGTTCGCCCGCTGTGCCAATCACCTCGGCCCCTGTCTCAACACGGCCAAAGCCTGGGTCTTGATCAGGACCGACGCCAGCCTCTCGCTTTGTTTTCGTCCATCTATCCAACTTGTCGCGTGCGCCATTAATCGTTGGGTCTACGGCTTCATCATGGATGTCTGTTTTCGAGGTTAATTCCACAACATAGCCATTCGGGTCACGCAGATAAATGGAATGAATGAAACCATGGTCACTCACACCGCGACATTCCATGCCGGCAGCCTCAGCCTTTGCCTTCATCGCCATCATATGATCATGCGGCACTTCTAAGGCGATATGCATATCGAAATCATGTTGGTCTTTGAATGAGAATGGCATTTCTGGCGCTTCGAAAAAGGCCATAAAGCTGCCATCATCCATTTGATAGAATGTATGCAGATATTGCGACTGGTCACCTGTTTTTGTGATACCAATCTCAAGCGTTTCAGCGAGCGGCAAACCGAGAAAATCTTCGTAAAATTGTCTTGTTGCCTCTGAATCACGGCAGCGAAATGCTGTATGATGCAATCCTCTGATATTACTTGCCATTCGCTTTTCCTTCATCTGCGCGCAAATTAAAAAATCTATACCCCTCTCAGAGCTAGCACATTCGCTTCAAATAGCAAGCGCCTAAGCCCAGAAATCACTGCCATCACGATGTGCGGCAACTGTCATAAAACCATCACATCATTTTGAGATAAAACCCTCTATACATAAGGAGAGATGAACATCATGTCAGACGCTCATTGTAATGTGTTATTTTTATGCACGGGAAATTCTGCCAGATCACTAATTGCCGAAGCGCTATTAGCCACGCTCGGCAAGGGTCGCTTTAACGCCTTTTCTGCAGGCTCACAGCCAACAGGCACGCCAAACCCAGGTGCGATCGCTATTTTGGAAAAGCACGGCATTGAGACGAAATTTGCACGATCAAAAAGCTGGAATGAATTTGCTGATCATGATGCAGAGGAAATGGATGTCATCATCACAGTTTGCGGCAATGCGGCGGATGAAAGCTGCCCGCTATGGCCAGGCCATCCGATTACAGCGCATTGGGGCGTTGAAGACCCCGCAGCCGTGACAGATAGCCCAGCTGCTCGAGATGCCGCTTTTGCCAAAACCTTCGCCCAAATGCAAAGACGCATCGATGCGTTCATTGCGCTTAACCGGTCAGGTGATAAAGAAAAATGGCTTGAGGCTGTTCGCGCCATCGGCCTGATGACAGATTAATCTGCTTGCGGCGTTGCCAGAAAATATTTGGCAACAATTAAAGCCATGATAGCACCGATGATTTGTGCGACGATGAACGGGATTGTGTCACCATAATGGATGCCCGCAAAACTATTTGAAAATGTGCGGGCTATTGTTACGGCAGGGTTGGCAAAACTTGTTGAGGCGGTGAACCAATAACCTGCCGTGATGTAGAACCCGACGAGCGACGCCACTTGTTCGGGGCGGAAGTGACGGCCTAATAAAATAACAAGCAGTAGGCCAAAACTCGCAACCACCTCAGAGCCATATTGTGCTGTGCCAGTTCGCATTGTCTCAGATAATTGGAATAAAGGTAACTCAAACATGAGATGCGCGACCCATGTGCCGATGACCCCGCCCATAATTTGAACTACGCTATAGGCCACTGCCTTCTTGGCTGTCATTTCGCCTAATAGGGACATGACAAGAGATACCACAGGGTTAAAATGCGCACCTGATAGCGGGCCAAACATCGTAATGAGAACATATAAAATGGCACCGGTTGCAATGGTATTGCCAAGCAATGCCACCGCATCATTTCCGCCAGACAGCATATCGCCCATAATGCCAGACCCCACCACTGTGCATACTAGGAGCGCTGTTCCCAAACATTCCGCAGCTAGATTACGTATCATAATGATGTCTCCTGTTAAGAACGAAACCCTTGCACAGGTGATAGCTCACTTTTTTGACAGAAACGTGACAGCTCTTAGTCTAGGCTATCAGGGATCGCCATATAGATGAGCGCCGCTACAAAAAGCGGCAGGGCAAAGAATAAAAAGAGCGCTTGATAAGATGCCGCAACAGATGTGGCACCACCCCACTGATGCGCGAGTGCCGACGCTGACTGCAATGTGCCAACACCTGAGATAGAGCATAGATTGAGCATCGCGACACCGCGTCCCATCACATGTTGCGGGATAAACGAGCGACCATGCGCCATCATCAGCGGGAATGACATACCGAACACGCCGACCAGTGCCAACAGGCTTGTCGCGCCAAAGAGGCTCAGATCATTGACGAGTGCCAATGCCATCAAGCACATAAAGGTGCCAAAATTACCGCCAATAATCACCCATTTCCGAGATCCAAAGATGCGGTCGAGCGGGCCATAAATGAAACTGCCAATCGACATACCTGCGCCCATCGCCAACGTGACAAGACCAATGCCACTCGCATCTTGGCCAAATATATCTTGCATATAGGGGCCAGCCCATAACCCTCTGAGACCAGCTGCCGAGGCATAGGAAAAGAACATGAGCGGCGCAAAAAACCACAGCGCTTTGATTTTGAAGATTGTTAAGAAACCGTCTTGTGTTCCCCCTTCTTCTTGTGAGACGCGCTCTGGGTCCTGCACAAAAATAAAGATAAGAGCTGCGATAATGATGGTAATAGCCGCTAAGGCCCATAGCGATTCACGCCAGCCAAAGGCTTCGGCTGCCAATGCTAGTGGGGACGCGCTTGCCAAATTCCCAATCGTACCAACACCGATGAGAAAGCCGCCCAAGGTTGCAAACATGGCAGGCGGGTAGCTTCTTGCAAAAATGAAATAAGACGCCATCAATACAGGCGCGCACCCTATGCCAATCAGGCTCATGGCAATTTGCACATGCAAGGGTGATGTGGCCACGGCAAACATCGCGGCGCCGCCGCCACCGCCAAAAGCCAAAAGAACAGACGCTGTTAGGCGTGGACCAAATTTATCAAGTGACCAGCCAACAGGAAATTGCATGAAAGCGAAGGTCAAAAACCACAGGCCAGAAGCTAATGATAAATCAGCTGATGTCGCCCCTAATTCTTGGTCTAACACAGGCGTCAACACCGCCAAACAGGCTCGATAAAACTGGCTCATCACATAGCCAAGCACCAGCGCGGCAAACCCCATTCGCATCATCACTATTACTCCCTCACACCTCAGGCAGGCATCCTAGCGAGCGACTGCAATCAGGGCAATCCGAAAAGCTAACGCCGCGTATCATTGTGTAAAAAGTGTTGCCATCAATGTTTCAAGCGTGGCCGCATCTTCGGAGGAGAAAAAAGCCGGACTATCAGAATCAATATCAAGCACGGCAATAACCGTGCCGCTTTTATCAAATATCGGCAGAACAAGCTCAGATTGAGTGGAGCTTGAGCAAGCAATATGCCCTTCGAATGCATTGACATCATCAACAAGCTGCGTGGCGGCAAGCCGCGCAGCCGCGCCGCATACCCCTTTTGAGAACGGGATAGTCAAACAGCCATGGCCGCCTTGATACGGACCAATTTTCAGCAATTGTGGTTCAGTGACACGATAAAACCCAACCCAGTCATAGCCATCAACCGCATGATATAATTCACAAGAGATGGTGGCCATCTTGGCAATCACATCGTCCTCCCCCTCACATAAGGCGGAAATACGAGTAACAAGGTCATCTGAAAGTTGTTTTTGCGCCATCAAGACTACTCCATTGAATTATGACATAGTGCGGTCAGGCGCATTATCACTCCTGCGGCACAATATCACGCTGGATAAGTAACGTTAAATAACCTAATTTAGGGCGAGAATATAGGAGTAATGATATGGCAGCGATAGATGTCCGCAAACGGCAATCAACCTTAAAAGAATTTTCAGTGGTTTTCACCGACCGCTCATTGAACTCTATGTCAGGCGGATTTCAAGACGTCATGCGCGGCCTGCATCAAGGCTTGTGCGAGGTTTATCAAGCCTCATCATGCGCGCTTATTCCTGGCGGTGGTAGCTTTGCGATGGAAGCTGTGGCACGGCAATTTGCGCGGCATGAAAAAGTGTTGGTTGTTCGTAATGGCTGGTTTAGCTATCGCTGGACGCAGATTTTTGACCAAGGTGTTACACCTAGCCATGCTGAGATTGTCAAAGCGCAGCCTGATAGCGCCGCAGCAGACCAGCAATTTTCGCCAGCCCCGCTCGATGATATTCTTGACCGAATCCGGAGCGAAAAACCGCGCCTCGTTGTGTCGCCACATGTCGAGACCTCAGCTGGTTTGGTTATGCCTGATGAGTATCTAAAGGCCATAGCCGATGCCGCTCATGAGGTTGGCGCCCTATTCGTTTTGGACTGTGTGGCATCTGGTGCGCTTTGGGTTGATATGAAAGCGCTGGGCGTTGATATCCTGATAACGGCCCCTCAGAAAGGCTGGACATCTACCCCTTGTGCGGGGGTCGTGATGCTGTCGGATGCAGCGCTAGCTCGATTAGATGAGACAGAAGCTGATAGCTTTGTGTTGGATTTGAAAAAGTGGCATCAGATTATGCAAGCCTACCTATCCGGCGGTCATGCGTATCACGCGACGATGCCAACAGATGGGCTTGCGCAATTCTATGACACCCTCCTTGAAATCCGCGATTTTGGGTTTGATAAAGCAAAAGACGCACAGACCGAATTGGGAATGAGCCTACGCGGCATCATGGCACAGAGGGGCTATAAATCACTTGCCGCTCCTGGTTTTGAATCGCCATCAGTGATTGTCTGCCACACCACCGATGACAACATGAAATCAGGCGCAGCCTTTGCCAAAGAAGGCGTGCAAATTGCGGCGGGCGTACCGCTACAATGTGGTGAGTCTGAAAGCTTTAAGACCTTTCGGATTGGCTTATTTGGCCTCGATAAATTGCAAGATATCCCTGGCACCATCGCAGCCTTTACCGAAGCCTTAGATAAAGTCACACCCGCACCTTCCTCATGATAGATTGGACTTGCACTCCCTTGCATGCTGCGTCACTGTGAGGCGGAGTTAATGAGGGAATTGTTATGTCATCCTATCGCATTGTGCATCTCGACAGGGCCACAATTGGGCCAGCCATACAGCTAAACAAGCCAGCATGCGCGCATGACTGGGTAAGCTATGATCGCACAGCGCCGGAGGATGTGGTCGCGCGCTTAGCCGGTGCTGACATTGCGGTCCTCAACAAAGTTGCGCTTGGCGCCGATGACATTGCGCAGCTGCCTGATTTGAAAATGATTGCCATCTCAGCAACTGGCTTTGATAAAATTGATATCGAAACCTGCCGTGCGAGGGGGATCATTGTCTCAAATATTCGCGGCTATGCCCAAACAACCGTGCCAGAACATTGCTTTGCCCTTATCCTTGGCTTGCGGCGCGCCCTGAAAGGCTATGGGGCAGATGTGGCACAAGGTGACTGGCAAAAATCTGAGCAATTTTGTTTCTTTAACCACCCTATTGCGGATTTGAACGGATCTGTTCTAGGTCTGATTGGCGCCGGCACCATTGGCAGCGCCGTAGCAAATATTGCCGAAGCCTTTGGCATGACGGTTATGAAAGCCGCCCGCAAAGGCGCCAGCAGCATCCCAGATGGCTATCACAGCTTTGATGAGGTCATAGCCAAAGCAGATGTGTTATCTCTGCATTGCCCCCTCACCCCAGAGACACGCAACCTCATCGCAGCACCAGAATTCAAGGCCATGAAACAAACCGCTATTTTGATCAACGCCTCACGCGGGGGGCTGGTGAATGAAGCAGATGTGATCACAGCCCTAGATAATAATGAGATTGCGGGGGCAGGCTTTGATGTGGTGACAAGTGAGCCACCTGCCGCTGATCATATCTTTATGCAAAATCTTCATCGGCCCAATTTTATCCTAACACCGCATACAGCCTGGGCATCAGATGAGGCGATGCAAATCTTATGGGACCAACTCATCAGCCATATTGATGCCTTTGCCACTGGCACACCAACCAATAATCTATGTGAGTAAACACCAGCAATGTCGTTGCGTCATTTTCCGCCTCAGCGCATTATTTGCCTAACCGAAGAAACGGTTGAAACACTCTATTTGCTGGGTGAAGACAAGCGCATTATTGGCGTAACAGGCTATGCGGTTCGCCCGCCTCAGGTGCGTCAGGAAAAGCCTCGGGTGGGCGCGTTCACCTCAGCCAAAATCGATAAAATCTTAGAACTTGAACCAGATCTCGTGCTGACCTTTTCTGACCTCCAAGCTGACATTACAAGTGAGCTGATTAAAAAAGGGGTCACGGTCATGGCTTATAACCAGCGTGATATTGCTGGCATTTTAGCGATGATACGCCATTTAGGGGCTCTAACAGGCGCTGCAGAAAAAGCTGAAAGGCTCGCCCACTCTTTTGAGACGCGGCTTTCAGAGCTAGCGGAGAAATATCAAAATAAGGCACGCCCAAAAGTCTATTTTGAAGAATGGGATATCCCTATGATTTCAGGCATAAAATGGGTGTCAGAACTAATTTACATTGCGGGCGGTCAAGATATTTTCCCTCACCTCGCGGCGCAAAAGGCCGCCTCTGACCGTTTTGTATCTTCTGCGCAAGTCATCGAAGCGCAGCCTGATATTATGCTAGCAAGCTGGTGCGGCAAAAAAGTACAAAAAAACGCGATTATAGCGCGTGAGGGATGGCACAATATCCCGGCCATCGCACATGATCGCATCATCGAAATCAAGTCACCCCTTATCCTGCAACCAGGTCCAGCAGCCTTAACCGACGGCCTCGACGCCATAGAGAAAGCCCTTCAATGACACAAAAAAAAGCCCTCATGTCCTGGTCGTCTGGCAAAGATAGTACATTTGCGTTGGCCGAAGCACGCAAAGATAGCCAGTTCGATATTATTGGTTTGGTTTCCAGTTCAAATGAAGCCTTTGAGCGCGTGGCCGTCCATGGGACACGTCGCACAATTGCCGAAGCACAAGCAGAAGCGCTCGGCCTCCCTTTTATTGATGTTCCGTTACCCAACCCCTGCACAGACGAAATCTATCAAGAACGCATGGGGGCAGTGGCCGAAAAATTTAAAAATGAAGGCGTTGAGGATTGGGTCTTTGGCGATTTGTTCCTCGAAGATGTCTTATCTTATCGCCAATCACTATTTGAGCCTTTTGGCGTCTCATTGCACACACCGCTATGGGGCCGTGACACCACCGCACTAGCACAAGAGATGATAGCCGCAGGATTAGAGGCCCATATCGTTACGATGGATCCGAAGAAACTACCTGAAACTCTATGTGGTGCGCGCTATGATGAAGCCTTTTTGGCGGCTCTCCCTGAGGGCGTTGACCCCTGTGGTGAATATGGCGAGTTTCATACGGTTGTAGCGAATGGGCCGGGCTTTGCAAAACCCCTTCCACTAGAAAAAGGTGAAGTGGTTGAAAGAGGCGGCTTTCTCTATTGTGACTTTTTGCTACGTGAATAGGCAAAGCTTGCCAAATTGATTAGAGAAAACTAACCTTCCGAACAGTCAGTATATCTGTGGTCTGGGAGGGCGCATGTCTTTATTTGAGAAATATGGTGGGTTTGCCACGATTAGCAAATTGGTGTCTGAGTTATATGATGAGCTCATAGAAAATGAGATCACCGCCCCCTATTTTGACAGGGCTGACCTGAAATCTTTGATGGATCATCAGGTGAAGTTCTTATCACAAGCGCTCGGTGGGCCAGAGCAATATACTGGACGCGCGATGACTGCGGCGCATACGGGCCTCAAAATCTCAGCGCCTGCCTTTGATGAAGTGGCTAAAACTGTACAGATGGTCCTCGAAGATAATCAGGTAGAAGAAGACGACGTCACCCACATCATTGGCATGTTAGCCTCATTCAAGGATGATATTGTTGAGTGATGATACCTCCCTCATCTCGGTTTTTCAGCTACCTCTGTTTGATCTAGATGAGGCCTTCCTTCTCACATCACAGAATGACCCGTTTCAGACCCTTTTTGACACTGAGATAGGGCAGGATATCACCGCGTTGAGCGCTGATTTTGTAGCGCGGAAATGTCAACGTGCCATAGAAGCCGGCAAACCATACCGCTTTCGGATTGATAGCAAGGCCTTGCGTCCGATGTCCTATCAAATTGAGCTTCATGCCACCAAAAGCGGTTATAGCGGTTTTGCGACAGATGCAAGTCTCGCGAGCAAGGCAGAAGCCTTGATGGCCAGCTATAGCCAGATGATCGAAAAACAAAATCGAGAGATTAAGGAAAAGACAGAACAGCTCAATATCTGGAGCAAACGTATTCAAGATGAGTTGGCACAAGCCCGAACCGTCCAGACATTGCTTGTGCCAGACAATATCACCGCTGCCGGCTTACATTCAATCTGTGTTCCGTTACATGAGTTATCAGGTGACTTTCATGAGGTTGCTTATCATGCCGATGGTAGCGTGACCTATATCTCGGGTGATGTGGCTGGCAAAGGTATCTATGCGGCCATCTTATTGGCGCAGACATTAACAGCCTTTCGTGCTTTCTATGATGCCCCAACGCTGACAGATCTGTTGTGTCATATTGTGCGCATTTTAGAAGACCGGTTTCCTGATGGCTTATTTGTGGCGTTGACGCTTGTGCGGCAATCAGCCGATAGACAACATGTATCATTACTGAATTGTGGGAACCCAGATAGCCTTTATGTGGCAGCTGACGGGCATTGGCGACGGTTTGGGTCAGGTGGCCCAGCCATTGGCATCTTGCCTGAGGATTTTTATCGGACAAGCGTAGAAGAGACAGTATCACTATCATCGGGTCGGCTATATGTGTTTAGCGATGGCATCCTTGATTTAGTGGATGAGACGGGCCGCGCCTTTGAGACGGAAGATGAGGCCTATCAGTGCCTCGCCTCGCAAGATCAAACTTTCAAAGCAAAAACGCCAGAGCTGTTTCGCTCCATTGCGGCACGTTACCCACAAGCTGATGATGTGACTTTGGCCTGCTTCTACGAAGACTAAGCCGCCTGACATCTCATAGCCATCCAAAAGATTGACGTGTTCTGCCTTTTGGGGCTAATTGTGTTACGGGATATGGCAAGACTGATAAGCATGCGGAAACTAGCTGACAATGGCCTTTGAAATTCAAACACATGATGATGAGACGGCCTTATATTTGCGCGGTGATGTTAATATTTCTATGACGTCAGAATTGCGTGCCGCCCTTGAGTCAATTCCCTCACACATAGATATGACAGTTCACGCGTCTGACCTTGTTTATATCGACTCTAGTGGCGTGGCTTGTTTGATGCTCGCTTATAAGCACCTCAAAGCCTCAGGGGCGACAATCCGCCTGCGCTCCCCCTCTGAGACATTGATGAATGTGCTAAAAACACTGCGTTTTGATGGCCTGTTTGTGATTGACTAGCCGCGTTATTCGCCATCAACGACGGGATCAGTTTGGCCCATTGATGTGCAAGCCGCCCAAAAGACACGCAAGGTTTGTCCTTGTTTGCGAAAGGGCGTTAACCTCTGCCAGAGCGTTGTTAAATCTGTTTCAGCTTCAACACCGATAATATGAGGCACAACCCCCTGCCCGCCAATCGCTAATTGCCGCGAGGCAGACAGACGCAAATTCGGTATCGCCCCCGAAGCCTCTGTGACAAT
>WTJA01000106.1:0-9554 GCA_011524995.1 Alphaproteobacteria bacterium
GGTACGCTTATTAATTCAGGCGCATGGAATGGCCTATCGATTGAAGAGGGCAAAGACGCCGCTATCTCGGCCTTAGAAGAGCTTGGTTGTGGCACCGCAAAAATCACATATCGCTTGCGTGATTGGGGTATTTCGCGCCAACGCTATTGGGGATGTCCGATCCCGATTATCTATTGTGATGATTGTGGCGCAGTCCCCGTCCCAGAGGCTGATTTGCCTGTAACCCTGCCAGAAGATGTGACCTTTGGTGGTAATGGGAACCCGCTTGACCATCATCCGAGCTGGAAACATGTGTCTTGTCCGACATGTGGCGCTGATGCCACAAGAGAAACTGATACCTTTGATACCTTCTTTGAAAGCTCTTGGTATTTCCTACGCTATACAGACCCTCACTCTGATGACGCCTTCTCACCCGAGGCGGCACGCTATTGGATGCCTGTGGATCAATATATTGGCGGTGTGGAGCATGCGGTTTTGCATTTGCTGTATTCCCGCTTTTTCACACGGGCCCTATCACAGGTTGGGTATCTCGATTTAAAAGAGCCCTTTGCCGGTCTATTGACGCAAGGCATGGTCTGTCATCAATCGTTTAAAGATAAGGATGGCAACTGGCTCTTCCCGAATGAAGTTGTGAAAAGCGCTGATGGCCATCATCATGCCACAACTGGTGAGCCGATTGTCGCTGGCCGCGTTGAGAAGATGAGTAAATCAAAGCGTAATGTGGTTGACCCTGAGCTTATCATTGAGACCTATGGCGCTGATACAGCACGATTATTTATGTTATCAGACTCGCCGCCAGATAGAGATTTGGAATGGACAGAATCTGGGGTTGAAGGCTCCTATCGTTTCATCCAGAAATTATGGCGTCTCAAAGAGAAAGTCACAATCGTAGAGCCGCTTGCAGAGGGCGCAACCCTATCAGACGCCGCCACAAATTGTTTACGTGTCACACATCAATCCATTGTCTCAATTGGGGCGGATATTGAGAGATTTGCCTTAAATCGCTGTGTTGCCCAGCTTCATATTCTTGTGAATGCAATCTCTGATGTGAAGGGTGATACACAAGAAGATGCACAAACACGCCATTTTGCGATTGCAACCTTAGCGCAAATTATTGCGCCTTTCTCACCTCATATTGCCGAAGAATTATGGCAAGCCACAGGCGGCGAGGGTTTGGTCGCTGATGCACCATGGCCAGTCGCGGATGAGGCATGGTTGACCGCTGATGAGGTAGAGATTGGGATTCAGGTGAATGGCAAACTTCGTGCGACCATCTCATTGCCTGTTGATTGTGATAAGCAAGATGCGGAAGAAAAAGCACTCGCTCATCCAAGCATAATCAAATATCGTGAAGATAAGCCTGTGAAGAAGGTCATTGTGGTACCAAATAGGATTATTAATGTCGTTATATAAGGCCATTATGAGCGCTATTGCGGCGCTCTTCCTCTTATCTGCCTGTCAGACGCTCTCGACAGTGGAATTGCGTGACCAAACACAAGATGAGCTTGATAGATTAGCACTTCCAGAAGCAACATCTCGCTTAGACCAAATTTTTCTTCGTCAATTAGATGAAAATTTAGCGCAAAATGAGGCGTTGCGTGACCTAGCCCTATCAACCAGCCTGTCAGTCGCAAGCTCTTCTACCCTATCAGTGAAGGGGAAATCCTCGTCCTTGTCCAAATCGACAATGACTCTGACCTATGACATCACGGACAGAGTATCAAAAGAACGCCTAACATCTGGCACTTTGACAGCGACAGCGACCTCAGGGACAGTGTCATCCTATTATGGACAGGAACAATCAAAGAAATTTATTTCTGAGAGATTGGCACGCACCTTGGGCGATCGCTTGGCGCAAAGATTGCGTCTCTTCTTCCTCAACCGTGAGACGCCATGAAAATCGCACCGCGCGACATAACACATTATTGCCGCGCCCCCTCTGGTGATCACCTATGGTTTTTATTACATGGTGCCGATCGCGGCCTGATGCGCGAGCGTGCCACACAAATCGCCCGCCATTTTTGCCAAGATCTCGATGATCCCTTTCAATCTGTCACATTGCAGGGCTCTGATGTGGCGAGTGATGCCGCACGCTTGAGTGATGAGGTTGGTGCCTACCCTGTTTTTGGGGGGGAGCGGATTGTCCGGCTACAAGGCGCTGGCACCGAAATGTTGTCAGCGGTAAAAGCGGCCCTGCCCCTATTGCAAGCCGGTACAAGACTGATTATCGAGGCCAGTGATACCACCACGCGTCATGCGCTTGTCAAATTAGCTGAGACTGAGAAACAAGCGGCCTCTATCGGCTGTTATGCCGATGAAAGCCGCGATATTGGCCAATTAGCACGCGATATCTTTGCCAAAGATACGATTTCTATCTCGCAGGATGCGCTCAGCTTGCTCATTAGCCGTCTTGGTAGTGACAGGATGGCAAGCCGGTCTGAAATTGAAAAGCTAGCGCTCTATGCTGGCCCCAATGGACAGATTACAAGTGACGATATTGAAGCGTTACTTGGCGATTCATCAGCGCAAGCGATTGATTTATTTATGAAAACGGTCATATCTGGGGATGTTGCGGGCTTGAGCCCCCTTTTGGCTAAGGCACGCCAAGAAGAGATCGCCCCCATCTTGATTTTGCGGCAAATGGCGGGTTTGTTCCGCCAAATTTATGAAGTGCGCACCTTAATCGAACAAGGCACACCCGCGGCAAATGCGCTTTCCCAATTGCGGCCCCCTGTTCATTTTAAGATGAAGCCCCTATTATCGCGCGCCACCTCGCACTTAAATAGCAAAAATGCGCTTATGCTATGGGATAAAATTATCAAAGCCGAAGCTGACCTGAAATCAGGCCAAATCGGTGATGTATATGCGCATATGGGCCAGCTTTTGTTAGGCATAACACTACGTTTACGCCAAACTTAATTAATCGCGGTTATTCAACCCTAAAAGATCTAACACTGTATTGAGTTGCTCAAAATTAGAAAGGGATATTTTGATGGTCCCTTTATCCCGCTCCTCTTGCCAATCAATGGCAAATTTAACCCCTAATTTTTCTTTGGCAAGATTTTCTAACGCTTTGATATCACTAGTTTTTTCTTGTTTTTCAGTGACGGGCTTTGGCTCATAATGCTCTTTGACAAGCGCCTCTACCTGACGGGCACTTAGTTTTTTATCACGCACAATTTTGGCAAGCTCTTCTGCCTCTGGGAACCCAATGAGGGGACGGGCCTGGCCTGCGGTAATCTCTCTGTCAAACAGCATTTTCTGAACGCTATCTGGCAAATTTAACAACCGCATCATATTACTAATATGCGGACGAGATTTGCCCATAATGCCGGCGAGTTCCTCTTGCTGATAACCATGGGCATCGATCAACGTCCGATAGCCCAATGCTTCTTCAATAGAGGTTAAATCTTGGCGTTGAATATTCTCAATGAGGGAGAATTCAGCTGCTTGCTTATCGTCAATCTCGCGGATAATGGCGGGAATATCATGAAGCTGCGCTAATTGTGCCGCACGCCAGCGTCTTTCCCCCGCAATAAGCTGGAATCGGCCCGCTTTTTCAGGATTCGGGCGGACGAGGATCGGCTGCACAACCCCATTTTCACGCATGGATTGGGCCAGTTCTTCCAAGGCTTGGCGTTGAAAAATGCGGCGTGGCTGCCACGGCCCTGGATTAATCCATTCTACAGGCACAGTCCGGATATCAGAGGCACGAACTGAGGCGCTTGGCTCTGGTGACCCTGCTGGTTGGCTTGCAATGGCGGCCGATGCGGCAGCATCACCTAACAGACTAGATAGGCCGCGCCCCAAACCTTTCGCTGGTTTTTGGGCCTTTGTTTGTGATGAGGATGGTTTTTGGCTCTCAGACATAATGGTCCCTTTTCAACGATGCCACGTTATGACGCGCTGGCTAATTGCTTTTCTTGATTGAGGATTTCCGCCGCCAGCGCCGCATAGGCCTGCGCGCCGGTTGATTTAATATCATACATTAAGACAGGTTTGCCAAATGAGGGGGCCTCTGAGATACGGACATTACGGGGAATCACAGTTTCATAAACCACATCACCGAAATAATCACGCACATCGCGTGAGACCATATCTGATAATTTATTACGGCTATCATACATGGTTAGCACAATACCCTGAAGCGTCAGTCCAGGGTTAAATGATTGTTTTACAACGTTAATTGTACGAACTAGCTGAGATAGGCCTTCAAGGGCATAAAACTCACATTGTAAGGGGACAATCACACAATCGGCCGCACAAAGCGCATTCACCGTCAACAAGCCCAAGGACGGAGGACAATCAATCAAGACATAATCATAGGAGCCATCAAGCGCATTTATCGAATCTTTGAGGCGATGTTCACGTCTTTCAAGGTCGCTTAATTCTACCTCTGCCGCGGATAGATCCATTGTGGTCGGCACAATATCAAGATGCGGGACCATGGAATGGCAAATCGCATCAGACAAATCAACTAGTCCTGCGATGAGGCGATAAGAGTTTTTTTCGCGATCTGATTCATCAACACCAAGGCCTGTACTAGCATTTCCTTGGGGATCAAAATCAATTAACAAGACTTTATGGCCACAAGCGGCAAGCGCTGTTGATAGATTGACAGATGTTGTGGTTTTGCCGACGCCCCCTTTTTGGTTGGCTATGGCTATAATTTTTGTCATCTGGTCCCCACCTTTATGAGAGTGACGGCGCCATCATTTGCCGTGTTAATCGTAATATCACACCATCACCTGCGACAAGGCTAGGGAATTGCTGTTGCTCTATAGTGTGGGAATTGGGAATTTTGGTCAATTCTTCATTTACCATTCGGCCCTTTTGCAGCCAGAAAATTTGACCTTCCTTATGTTGGGCTGTTGTCCAATCAAGAAGGCGATCCAGCGGCGCAAAGGCGCGGGCTGTGATGATATCAGCATCTCTGAATGATAATGTTTCTAATCTTTCATTATGGATAGTGGCCGTCGCACCCATCTTACGTAGAGCGGTCTGCATAAAGGCGCATTTGCGGGTATCTGATTCCACCATTTCAATCTGATGTGGTGTTAAGAGCGCTAATAATACCGCAGGCAGGCCCGCGCCACTGCCACAATCTAAGATCCGACAAGGAGTCTTTGGCAAATAGTGTAGTAACTGCGCACAATCTAGGATATGGCGCTCCCACACCTCTGCGATTGTCTTCGGCGAAATGAGGTTAATCGAATTTTGCCATTTCAAGAGAAGCGCAACATAGATATCCAGCTTGTCACATGTTTCACGTGAAACATCATATTGCTCATGAATATAGTCTTTGACCTTCTGCGCGGTCCACTGATGTTTGGAAGACATGAGCGACTATCCTGATTGTGACTGCGACATCGCAGAACCGCGCGCCGCCGCATCATCCGCCCGAAGATGGCGCAAGACAGCGACAAGTGCGGCTGGTGTTAAGCCTGGAATACGGCTCGCTTGCCCTAGGGTTTCTGGCTCATATCGTTGTAGCAGATCAATCGATTCCGCTGACAAGCCGCCAATGGCCGCATAATTCATATCATCAGGTATGATCACATTTTCATCTTTGCGCATCGCCTCGATATCTGCCAATTGTCGGCTTAAATAGCCTTGATATCGCTGATCCGTTTCTAATTGGCTATGTAAGCCATCGGGGATAGCCGCAAGTTCCGGCCATAACCGGCTACAATCCTGAATGGTAATCCCTTCCAAGGTTAGCATATCTGCTGCGGTACGACGCCTGCCATCTCGTGGCGGTGGTAAATCCGCATCACGCAAGGCTTTGGAGCCAGCACTCACAGAGGTAAGGAGTGTTTTCGCTGCTGCTAATGCTTCAGACTTCGCCTGCCAATGCGCGGCTCTCGTCTGACCCACCACACCAATGGCGATACCTTTTTCTGTCAGCCGTTGATCCGCATTATCCGCCCGTAATAATAACCGATATTCAGCGCGTGAGGTAAACATCCGATAGGGCTCTGGCGCACCTTTGGTGATGAGGTCATCAATCATCACACCAATATAAGCATCAGCTCTATCTAATATAAAGGTTTCATCCGAACCTGACGCACGTAAGGCCGCATTCACCCCCGCAATGAGGCCCTGCGCCCCTGCTTCTTCGTAACCTGTTGTGCCATTAATTTGACCAGCTAAGTACAGATTCGGGCATTTTTTTAGCTCAAGCGTCCGGCGCAAGGCACGCGGATCAATAAAATCATACTCAATCGCATACCCATATTGCAGGATCTTAGCTTGTTCCAATCCTGGAATTGAGGCAATCATCGCCTCTTGCACATCACGCGGCAAGCTTGTGGAAATCCCGTTCGGATAAATGGTCGGATCAGTCAATCCTTCTGGTTCCAGGAATATCTGATGTGATTCCTTATCAGCAAAGCGATGAATTTTATCCTCAATTGATGGGCAATAGCGCGGTCCTGTTCCTTGAATCTGGCCTGAATAAACCGCGGATAGATGGATTGATTCCTGAATAATACGATGTGTTTCGGCTGTGGTGCGCGTAATCGCACAATCAATCTGGGGAACACGGATTTTATCTGTGAGGCTAGAAAACGGAATGGGCGGATTATCTGCCGGTTGTTTTTCAAGGCTATCCCAATCAATTGTCCGCTGATCTAACCTTGCCGGTGTACCTGTTTTTAGACGCCCCAATGGTAAATCAAGGGCATGAAGCGCGGCCGATAACTCATTCGACGGCGCCTCACCGACACGGCCGGCTGGTGTGCGCTCCGCGCCAAGATGGATAAGGCCGCCTAAAAAGGTGCCTGTGGTGAGAACGATGGCGCCTGCCCGGATTTCAGTGTCATCTTCCGTGATAATGCCACAGACCGCACCCTTTTCGAATATGAAGGAGGCCGCCGCCCCTTCAATGATAGATAAATTATTTTGTTCAGCTAACAAGGTTTGAATGGCGGTACGATATAAGGCGCGATCAGCTTGCGCACGCGGCCCATGAACCGCCGGCCCCCGTGAGCGATTTAACATGCGGAACTGAATACCTGCCTGATCAATGGCGCGTGCCATCAAGCCATCAAGCGCATCTATCTCGCGCACAAGATGTCCCTTACCCAATCCCCCAATAGCGGGGTTGCAAGACATCTCGCCAATTTTATCAGCTTTCATTGTGACAAGCGCGGTATTGGCACCCATGCGCGCAGAGGCTGCGGCCGCCTCAGTGCCGGCATGACCCCCGCCAATAATAATCACATCAAATGATTGCATCATAAGCTCATCTCATATGTTTCACGTGAAACAAGGGCGCGCCTCTTAGCGCTTCAACCCTGTTTTAACACTCTCTGCCTCGCTCTATATCATGTTTCCGCGTCTCGCGGCATGATTATTTTCCAATACAGAAAGATGAAAAGATATCACCTAAAATATCTTCCACATCAATATGGCCTGTCAATTGCGCCAAGGCATGGCTCGCTTGCCGCAGTGATTCTGCCACAAGCTCTGGCTCAAACGCTAGCGAGGCATGCTGTGATTCTTCAAGCGCTGCGACTGTTGCCGTCAATAAATCACGATGGCGTTGGCGCGTGATAAGGCTAGATCCCCCATCACGATTCAGCGGCTTCAACGCCTCAATTATCGCCTCTTCTAATGTGTGAATATCTCCCTCACGGTGGAGCGAGAGGGACAAATAACCCTCAGGCGCGTCTTGGCTAGCGCAATCTGCCTTATTCATCACCCGTATCATTGGCGCTGTTATATCTTTTGCGATCGCCTCTGCTTCTTGGACCCAATCTTGCTGGCTCCCATCCATGATTAAAATGACAAGATCGCTTTCTGCCGCAGCATTTTGGGCGCGCGCAATCCCAATCTGTTCAATCACGCCATCAGTTTCACGAATGCCGGCTGTATCAAGAATGCTTACCGCCATCCCTGCCATGGAGAGGCGCACTTCTACAATATCTCTTGTCGTACCTGCTTCATTTGACACAATGGCGGCCGGTCGCTTGGCTAGCGCATTTAACGCCGTTGATTTGCCGGCATTTACAGGCCCCAATAAGGTCGCCACCATGCCATGGCGAATGATCTCACCACGCCGCCCATCATCTAATTGCTGCGAAATATTGTGAATTAATGCCTCGCGCTTGGTCATAATGTCACTGATGACTGTATCAGGTAAGTCTTCATCGGCGAAATCGATCACTGATTCCAAACGGCCGACAAGGGAAATGATATCTTGCCGCCAGGCCTCTGCTTGCTTGCGCAATCCTCCCTTTAATTGAGAGAGAGCCTGCTGACGCTGCGCTTCAGTTTGGGCATCAATCAGATCGGCCAATCCTTCCACACCCGTCAAATCTAGCTTGCCATTGGCAAAAGAACGCTGGGTAAATTCCCCCGGACCCGCCGGACGCAAGCCTGGCCTGTTGCCGAGATAGTTTGTGATAGCCTCACATACCGCTAAGGAGCCATGACATTGGACCTCAAGCGTATCTTCGCCTGTAGCACTGCGCGGCCCCTCAAAATAAACAAGGACCGCATCATCCAACAGGCCGCCCGTCTCATCAGACAGCAAGGCAGGGGTGGCCGCCCGGTGTTGCAATTCTTTACCACTTAAGGCGGTACCAACTTGTTTCGCCGCAGGTCCCGATATCCGAAACACAGCAATCGCTGATTGGCCAGGCGGTGTGGCTAACGCAAAAATCGTCTCAGCTCTCTCAGCCATGTCTTGGCACCTTCAGTCTAATTATGAATCATGCTACGCTCTTATCATAGAGGGAGGCTGCAATGAAACAACTCTTTGCCACAACATTTCCCACAAGATTGGGATATATGCGCGCCGTCTCTGATGAGGCTGGCTTATTACGGCTTGATTGGGAACAAACGCCCTTTCCTGACAATGACCATGAAAATGATGTTTCACGTGAAACATCACAACAGGTTTTGGCCTATCTCTCGGGTGCGTTAAAAGACTTCACCCTTCCCTTATCCCCAAAAGCCGCGAGCCCGAAGCTACGAGATTGGCTAACACATATCGCAGCTATCCCTTATGGCGAGGTCCGAAGCTACCGAGACTTGGCACGTGCCTGGGGCAATGAGAAAGCGGCACGCGCGGCCGGTTCGGCCTGTCAGCGCAATCCCATCCCCCTCATTATTCCTTGTCACCGTGTCATTGGTACAGATGCCACTTTCACCCGTTATTCCGGCGGCGATAGAGCGGCCCCTGATAATCCTGAAAATATCACACGTAAAAAAGCCCTGCTTGATTTAGAAGCAGGGCTTTCATAACAGAATTAGTTAGATAACTAGCTATTCATTTGGTCAAAGAAATCTTCATTTGTCTTTGAATGTTTCAGTTTGTCACGCAAGAATTCCATGGCATCGACAGGGCCCATCTGCATCAAGATACGACGGAGTACCCACATTTTCGACAATGTGCCTTTTTCAACAAGCAGCTCTTCTTTCCGCGTGCCTGACTTGGTGACATCAATCGCTGGGAAGACACGCTTATCAGATAATTTGCGATCAAGGACCACTTCTGAGTTACCTGTCCCTTTGAATTCTTCAAAGATAACCTCATCCATACGAGA
>WTJA01000106.1:9654-11964 GCA_011524995.1 Alphaproteobacteria bacterium
ACCATATCTGTGACTTGCACGTGGCGAGAGGCTGGCTCATCAAATGTCGAAGAAATCACTTCGCCATTCACAGAGCGTTGCATATCTGTCACTTCTTCCGGACGCTCATCAATCAATAACACAATCAAATAAACTTCTGGATGATTAGCCGAGATAGCATGCGCGATCGACTGCAACATCATTGTTTTACCGGTGCGCGGCGGCGCCACAACCAACCCACGCTGGCCTTTCCCCATGGGCGAAATCAAATCAATCACGCGCGGTGTATGATCTTTGCGATCGGGATCATATGGCAACTCAAAGGTCAGCTTTTCATTAGGATAAAGTGGTGTCAAATTATCAAAATTGATGCGATGACGAACCGCTTCGGGATCTTCGAAATTGATGGATTCCACTTTCAGCATGGCAAAATAACGCTCACCATCCTTTGGCGCGCGAATTTCCCCTTCTACTGTGTCACCTGTCCGCAGACCAAACCGTTTTACCTGTGAGGGTGATACGTAAATATCATCTGGCCCTGGCAAATAATTTGATTCAGGCGCGCGCAAGAAGCCAAACCCATCTGACAAGACTTCCAACACACCATTGCCGCGAATGGCTACATCATTTTCAGCGAGATTCTTCAAAATCGCAAACATCATATCCTGCGTCCGCAGGGTTGATGCGTTTTCTACCTCAAGCTCTTCTGCATAGGCGAGAAGCTCTGAGGGCGTCTTTGATTTTAATTCTTGGAGATGCATAACCACACCTTACACTTAACAAATTTAATAATTTGGGGAATAGGCGCTTCGGCGCGCTGATAGGAAGTACCTAAAACCCTATCGCTCTTTTACAAATTTGTCAATGAAGCGGGGATAGCGCCTAAAATGGTTCGACAACCGCCATAATGATAATCACGATCATTAAGATGGTCGGCACTTCATTCCAGATACGATAATAGCGATCACTCTGCCCTTCACCCTGCTCTAATCGCCGGCGCATACCAGCAAATTTCATATGGGCATAAGTCATTCCCAAAATGGCGGCTAATTTCACATGCATCCACCCCTCACTAAGAAGCGCGGGGTTGAGAACAAGCATCCAAATCCCAAAAATATAAGAAGCAATCATAGCTGGGTTCATAATCGCTCGTAGCAGACGTCGCTCCATTAGCGCAAATAATTGCGCGCGTGCGCCATCAGCTTCCACCCCGCTATGATACACAAATAACCGTGGAAGATAGAGCAAGCCAGCCATCCAAGACATGACAGCAATCAGATGAAGTGCCTTAACCCATTGATAATCCATTATTTTCCTCTGATATACTCTAATAATTCATGAACATGATCAACGGGCGTTGGCGGCGTGATCCCATGACCAAGATTGAAAATATGAGCTCTATCGTGAAACGCCTCTAGGATATGATCCACTGAGCGTTTCATGGCATCGCCGCCATAAATAAGGGCTTGCGGGTCAAGATTCCCCTGCAAAGTAATATCTTTGCGAATTGATGAGGCCGCAAATGTCGGAGACACGCCTTGATCAAGAGCAATGGCCTGACAGTCAACAGAATCAGCGAAGCGTGGCAGGTCCGCAGATATCCCGCGTGGGAAACAGATAAAGGGCGCTGTCACGCCAGCAGCTCTGACTTGTTCAATAATTCGTTGGGCGGGACGCTCAATAATCTCTGGCCGCAATTCTGATGGCACAGCGCTTGCCCAGCTATCAAACAACATCAACACATTAGCGCCGTTATGCGCTTGCATAATTAATAACTGAACAATGCCATCAATCAGCTGATCAATCAGACGAGCTGTTGCTTTTTTCTCACCCCATAGCCAATTTCGGCTTTTCGCATAATCTTTTGAGCTGCCCCCCTCGACCATATAGGTCATCAAGGTCCAAGGCGCGCCAGCAAAGCCGATCAACGCTGTCTCAGAGGGGAGCGCTGCTCTTGTTAAGGCTACCGCCTCTCCTACGGGCTTACATCTATCAGCCACTGATGTCACAAGTGCCTCATCAATTATCTGATCAGGCTGTAACGGCGTACATTTCGGGCCCTCACCTGCAACAAAATGGATATTACGCTCCATAGCCCAAGGAACCGTTAAGATATCAGAGAAAATAATCGCTGCATCAAAGCCAAACCGTCTGATAGGTTGCAACGTCACTTCACAAGCTTTGTCTGGCGACATGCAAAAACTGATGAAATCAGGAGTTGTGGCTCTGACCGCTCTATACTCATCTAGATAGCGACCGGCTTGGCGCATAATCCAGATAGGTGGTGTTTTTGATTTCTGGCCATTTAGGTTGTCGAGGAGCAACATATCC
>WTJA01000022.1 GCA_011524995.1 Alphaproteobacteria bacterium
TTTGCAACTACTACATGGCCCGATATCGGCGGATACCATACCGAACGAAGACACAGCCTTTACCACATGCGTCGATCCTATTTCGCCCCCATAACAGGCGGCAACACATCAACTGTACTGCCTCAAAGAAATGGTGGAGGCGCCGGGTACCGCCCCCGGGTCCGCTCTGCTTATTTCACTGCATGTTTATCGTCATAGTCAGTTTCCTGACACCTTCAATATAGGCATAAGGCAGGCGATTTGCTAGCCTTTTCACATGTCATTTCGCTGGATTATTCACCTGTCTTATGGCTAAGTAGGGGGGGATTTGCAGTAAGAAGGATAAATGATGAAGCAATATTTAGATTTGCTTGAATTAGTTATGCGTGAAGGCGTTGATAGAGATGACCGGACAGGCACAGGTACACGTGCCATTTTTGGTCATCAAATGCGATTTGATCTGGCGCAAGGCTTTCCCCTTCTGACAACAAAGAAGCTTCATCTTCGCTCAATCATTCATGAGTTGTTATGGTTTGTGAGGGGGGATACAAATATCCGCTACTTGCAAGATAATGGTGTGACAATCTGGGATGAATGGGCCGATGAAAATGGTGATCTTGGGCCCGTTTATGGCAAGCAATGGCGTCGATGGGAAGGGCCTGATGGCGCTGAAATTGACCAGCTAGGCCAGCTTGTAGAGATGATTAAGACAAATCCAGATTCGCGGCGGCTCATGTTGTCTGCTTGGAATCCGGCAGATGTGCCGTCAATGGCTTTGCCACCCTGTCACTGCCTGATGCAGTTTCAGGTTGCTAATGGCGCGCTGTCGTGCCAGCTCTACCAACGCTCTGCAGATATCTTTCTTGGCGTTCCCTTTAATATCGCGTCTTATGCGTTGCTGACCCATATGATTGCGCATGTCACGGGCTTGCAGGTGGGGCATTTTGTGCACAGCCTTGGTGATGCGCATATTTATCATAATCACTTTGACCAGGTGAAAGAACAGCTCACGCGCCAACCAGGCTCGCTGCCGCAATTGCATCTTCATAATCCCCCAGATCGTCTAGAAGACTTTACCTTTGAGACATTTGAAATAACTAATTACGAAGCAGCGCCGAACATCAAAGCGCCTATCGCAGTCTAAAGATAAAGAGATAAGCATGACATCTTCGACAAGTTTGGTGGCAGTGGTCGCCATGGCATCTAATCGCGTCATTGGTGATGGTGATGATCTCTTATGGCATTTGCCAGGTGATTTGAAGCGCGTGAAAGCCCTGACGATGGGGTGTCCTCTGATCATGGGCCGGAAAACATGGGATTCGATTGGTCGTCCTTTGCCAGGTCGCGCCTCGATTGTGATGACACGAAATCAAGACTGGCAAGCAGAGGGCGCGATTGCTGTCTCCTCTCTCGAAGAGGCACTAGCCGAGGCGCGTCTATGGCTAGCGGCGCAAGAGGGCGATGAAAATAGAATTATATTATTTGGTGGCGGGCAGATTTATGAAGCAGGTCTGCCGCAATGTGATGTGATTGAGCTTACAGAAGTTGATTTAGCGCCCGAGGGGCCGGCAAAGTTTCCTGAGCTTAACCCTGCTGATTGGCAAGAAGTCAGTCGTGAGGAAGTGACTGGCACAGATGACGTGCCAGCCCATCGGTTTTTGCGCTATGAGCGTGCCTAGCGCCGTCTCATCACCTATTGAAAGGTAATGGTTGGTCCTGTCTGTTTCACAGCATCGAGGCCCGCTAATATCTGGTCAGCAATTGATAGGTAAATCGCGGCTTGCGGGCTGTCAGGGGCGCTAGCAACGATTGGTGTGCCCGCATCTGATGTTTCCCGAATAACCATTTGCAAGGGGATTTCACCCAAAAATGGCATGCCAAGCGATTCAGCTTCTTGCCGGGCACCGCCATGACCAAAAATATCGGACTGCGTCCCGCATGATGGGCAGATAAAGTGGCTCATATTCTCAATCAGCCCCAGGACAGGCACATTCACCTTTAGGAACATATTGAGGCCTTTGCGGGCGTCAATGAGTGCCAAATCTTGCGGTGTTGAGACAATCACAGCCCCTGCTAGTTCGGCGCGCTGTGATAATGATAATTGCGCATCCCCTGTGCCAGGTGGCATGTCGATGATCAGAACATCCAACCCATCCCATGCAACGTCCTTTAACATTTGTTCAATCGCGCTCATGACCATCGGGCCACGCCAAATGGTTGGTGCGGCTTCTTCTACCAAATAGCCGATAGACATGGTCTGCAAGCCCCACGCTTCGATCGGCAATAATTTTTTATCTTTGGTTTGTGGTTTAACATTTTGGCCAATGAGGCGCGGTAAAGAGGGGCCGTAAATATCAGCGTCTAGGATACCAACGGTGAGGCCCTTGGCTTTCATCGCTAAGGCTAAATTAACAGAGGTTGTTGATTTGCCAACGCCGCCCTTGCCTGAGGCCACCGCAATGATATGGGTCGCTGGTTTGTGCATCGCGCCTTGCTGTGGTGGTTGCGCGGCAGGGGCTGTCTCTTGCGCTGCTTTATTATGAGCGGTCACCATAACGGTGGCAGTAAGCGCAGATGTCTTTTCAAGAATTGCGGCTTCTACATTATCTTTTATCTCTTTGGCCTTATTGCCAAGGGCAGGGTCGATTTCAATTGTCAGCCCCACATGACCCTCTTTTATGACGATGCCGGATAAATTCTCCTTGCCAAAAAGGGGTGTTTTACCCTGTTTTGCAGCGCTTAAGGCTGATTCAATGATTTTTTCTTGATCTAATTGGCCTGTCATTCTTGAATTTTCCGTCTAGAGGTCAAATATCTTGTAGGTGATATCTATCAAATAGGGATGAACTTGCAACCCGCAAGGTAGTCGTTAAGATAGACAGTAAATTTCGTCTGAATAGTCTTTTTGCCAATAATGATTAAGGAGAGGCATATGCCCTGGAATAATCAAGGTGGGGGAAATAACCAAGGCCCTTGGGGCGGCGGCCCGCAAAAGCCGGGTGGTCAGAACCCATGGGGGTCTGGTCAAGGTCCGCAACCGCCACGTCCACCTGAGATTGATAAATTAATGTCTGACATGAAGCGCCGTTATGGCAGCTTTATGCCAGGTGGTGGAAAATCTGGTCGTGCCATCATTTTGCTCATCATTTTGTTGATTGGCGGATGGGCACTGACAGGCTTCTACCGGGTAAATGCACAGCAGCAAGGTGTTGTTCTGCGCTTTGGTGAGTGGGTGCGTACCACATCACCTGGTTTGCATTACCATTTGCCATCCCCGATTGAGACGGTCCTCACCCCAGAGGTCACACGTGAAAATCGTCTTGAGATTGGCTTCAGAGATATTCAAGGTCGGTCTGCCGCACGTCGTGATATTGCCGATGAATCACAAATGATTACCGGCGATGAAAACATCGTTGATATTGATTTTGTGGTATTTTGGCGTATCGCAGATGCCGGCGCTTATCTCTTTAACCTCGCTGACCCTGATGAGACCATTAAGGTGGCAGCTGAGGCAGTGATGCGTGAGATTATTGGCCAAACAGCCATTCAGACCGTGTTAACTGAGGGTCGTCAAAATGTGCAGATTTCTGTGCGTCAGAAACTCCAAGACTTGCTTGATGAATATAAAGCAGGGGTGAGAGTTCGTGAAGTACAGCTATTGGCTGTAGATCCACCAGCAGACGTGATTGACGCTTTTAATGATGTGCAGCGTGCGCGTCAGGATAGGGACCGTTTGAAAAACGAAGCGGAAGCGTTCCGTAATGATGTTGTGCCGCGTGCGCGTGGTGAAGCTGCGAAATTAGTGGCGGAAGCGGAAGCGTATGCTCAGGAAGTCGTTAACAGAGCAGAAGGTGATGCCTCTCGTTTCGACCAGGTTTATGAAGCTTATAAGGTTAACCCAAAGGTTACGAAAGAACGCATTTATATTGAAACAATCGAAGGTGTATTCTCAAATATTGAGAAGATCATTATCGATGATGAAGGCGGCGGCGTCGTGCCATATCTACCATTACAAGAGCTTAAGCGCTCTAGCGGAGAGGGGCAAAACTGATGAAACTAACACGTAATATCGGTATTTTTGCCGTCATTTTGATTGTCTTTGGCCTTATCTCATCTGTCTTTACAGTGAATCAACGCCAACAGGCTTTGGTGCTGCAGTTTGGTGAGCCAAAGCGCATTATCCAAGAGCCAGGTCTCGCCTTTAAAGTGCCGTTTATTCAAGACGTCATGTATTATGAAAAGCGCGTCTTGAGCTTGATCCCGCAAGATGCTGAAGAAGTCATCTTGGCTGACCAGAAGCGTTTGCAGGTTGATGCATATGCCCGCTACCGTATCATGGACCCGCTTTTGTTCTTCCAGACAGTGCGCAATGAAATCGGGGCACGGGCTCGTCTTGAATCAATCATCGATTCATCAGTGCGTCGTGTGCTTGGTGGTGAGACATTGGGCTCTATCCTAACAGGGGAGCGTGAAGGCATTAATGGCTCCATTCGTGATGAGGTTGAGAATTCAGTGACATCACTCGGTATTGAAATCATTGATGTGCGTTTGCGTCGTGCTGATTATCCAGAAGCCACGTCACAGAATATCTTTAACCGTATGAAATCTGAGCGTGAAAGAGAAGCGCGTGAATTCCGTGCAACAGGTGAAGAAGAAGCGCAAAAGATTAGAGCGGATGCTGAGAAAACAAGAACTGTGATCTTGGCGGAAGCACGCAAAGAATCTCAGGATTTGCGTGGTCAAGGCGATAGCCAAGCCATCCGGATCTATGCCGATAGCTTTGGTCAAGATGAAGAGTTCTTCTCGTTCTATCGCTCTATGGAAGCGTATCAGAAGTCAATTGGCGAAGGACCAACATCGATGGTTCTTTCACCAGATAGCAGCTTCTTCCGCTTCTTTAAAGATAAGGACGGGGTTCAATAATCATCCCACCATGTAACAAAAACGGCAGGACCATGCCTAGATCCTGCCGTTTTTTTGCCTCTAAATGAGCATAACAAATCTGTAAGACCATAAATGCCATATAAGACACATCACCCTGTGATGGCTGGCATTTATTTTAACAAAACGTGATGCGAAGGATTTTTCGATGCACATGTTCAAGACAAAAACACAATTTAAGTCCCCGCAAACAGCGCGCGTTATGCAGCGTGACTTTGCCCCTTTTGCAATGATTTTAGCCTTTGCCGCGATGATAGTGCTATCAGCGACACAGGCCTTTGCCCGGCCTGACAGCTTTGCTGACCTAGCAGAGCGTTTATCTCCGGCGGTGGTGAATATTTCAACAACGACCATTGTCCGGTCTGGCGGCGGTAACCGCGATTTGCCGCAATTCCCTGAAGGCTCTCCTTTTGAAGATTTTTTCAAGGATTTTGGTGATAGAGATCAGACAAGACGTGCGCAATCACTCGGGTCTGGCTTCATTATTGATGAGGCAGGCATCGTTGTCACAAACGCCCATGTGGTTGAGAATGCAGAACAAATCACGCTATATCTTGCGAATGAGGAAACCTATGAAGCTGAAGTGATTGGTCGTGATGCCAAGACAGATATTGCTGTTTTGAGATTTGATCCCAAAGGGGATGAGATTACAGCGGTTGAATTCGGCAACTCAGACGAGCTTCGTGTTGGTGATTGGGTGCTTGCGATTGGTAACCCCTTTGGCCTTGGCGGCACAGTAACCTCAGGTATCGTCTCGGCCCGTGGTCGTGATATCGGCTCTGGTCCTTATGATGACTATATCCAAACTGATGCGTCAATTAACCGTGGCAACTCTGGCGGCCCGCTCTTTGACATGGATGGCAAGGTTATTGGTATTAATACAGCCATCTTCTCGCAAACAGGCGGATCTGTTGGAATTGGCTTTGCTATTTCATCTAATTTAGCAACGCAGGTTGTGGACCAGCTTGTTGAATATGGCCGGACTAGACGCGGCTGGTTAGGTGTCTTCATTCAAGAAGTGACTGAAGAGATCGCTGATAGCCTTGGGGTTGATGCTGCAGGGGCGCTTGTTTCTAATGTCAACGAAGATGGGCCAGCTGATACAGCCGGTCTAGAAGCTGGTGATGTGATCATTCGCTTTGACGGCAAAGATATTGAGAAAATGCGCGATCTGCCTCGTATTGTCGCTGAGACAGATGTTGATGCTATGGTTGATGTTGTGATTATTCGCAATGGCGAAGAAGTAACATTGCAGGTGCGCCTGGGTGAGCTAGAGCAGGCCGAGAATGGCGGTAAGCTTCTAGAAGCGCCAGCTGATGATGTGCGTGAGACCTTTACTGACCTTGGCTTTGCTGTTGAGCAACTTAATGAAGAGCTCGCTGGGGAATATGGCCTCGAAGCAGATGAGAAGGCTGTTATCGTCACTGAGGTCGCGCCGAACTCTCCTGCGGCTGAAAAAGGCTTGCAAGCAGGTGACGTTATTGTCCGCTTTGGTCAGAACCGCATCAGTACTGTGGAAGAGCTCCGTGCTGGCATCATGTCAGCGAAAGAGGCTGAACGAACTGGTGTCTTGATGCTGATTCAGCGGGAAGGGCAAAATCGGTTTATCCAAGTCCCATTTGCTAAGAACTAATAAAAAGGGAGGCTTCGGCCTCCCTTTTTTTATAGCTAGCCGATAATTTGACTTTCATCATAGCCTTGCAGGAACAACCCGCCACAATGGGTTGAGTGGTTTAACTGAAGGGCTATTTTATCACGGACAAGGGGTTTGCCTTGCCACGCCACGCCTAGCCCTGCTTTGGAGAGCATCGGAATATCATTGGCGCCATCGCCAATTGTCATTACCTGTTCGCTATCAAGCCAGAATTCACGCATTAGGTCATTCATGATATTGACCTTAGAATGGCTGTCTAAGATGGGCGTTGATGGCACACCTGCCAAGACATCACCCTCTAATAGTAATTCGTTCGCATAATGGCCATCAAAGGATAGCAGGGCAGCGATATGAGAGGTTAGAAAGGTAAAGCCCCCCGAAACCAAATAGCATCTCGCATCATGCGCCCGCATCGTGGCGACTAATTGTGATGCCCCGTCAAAGATGGATGTATGAGCGATAACTTTATCTGTAAGGCTTGCCGGCTTGCCTTTAAGCATAGCAAGACGTTCACGCAACGCGCCCACAAAATCAATTTCGCCAGCCATAGCGCGCTTTGTGATAGCCTTAATTTCTTCGCCAACGCCGGCAAACTCGGATAGCTCATCAAGTGACTCCCCCTGAATAATGGTGCTATCCATATCCGAGAGAAGGAGACGTTTCTTTTGCGGGGCCTGTGTGAAAAGATTAACATCAACCTTATAGGTGTCACCTATTTCGCGGAGACGAGCGCGTAACGCCTCATCTGGAATTTTGGCTTGTCCTGATAAAAGCGCCGCATGACCGAGGAGGGATGATTGCGAAAGTGTTTTTTCCCGGGTTAGGTCAGCGTCTGCCATGACCTCGGTGAGGCAATCTTCAAAATGTGGCTGTGTAGGTGCTGTTGAACAGACTACAAAAACTTGCATGTCATCCTCACTTGTTTTAACTCAGACCCATGAACGAAATGATAGCCCCATTCAACTTTGATCCGCAGCATGATTTTATTATGGTTGCAGGTCCGACCGCTAGTGGCAAATCTGCTTTGGCCATGGATATAGCAAAAGCTGTTGATGGGGTCATCATTAATGGTGACTCGATGCAGATTTATCGAGATTTATCTATTGTTACAGCCTGCCCATCCCCACTTGAAAAAATGGCAATGCCGCATCGTCTCTATAATGCGCTGGATGGGGCTGATGTGTGTTCTGTCGGGAAATGGCTTGGTTTGTTGCATCAAGAGGTCGCCGCTATCCGTGCCTATGGCAAGGTGCCAATTATCTGTGGTGGGACAGCTTTATACCTGAATGCCGCGCAGCATGGCATTTCGGCTATTCCTGATATTGATGAGGCCCTTCATAAGGCAGTGATTGCAGAGCATCGCGAAAAAGGTGGGGCAGCCATGCTAGAAGAGCTTGCGCTCTTTGATGGCGCGTTGGCCGCACGCTTATCCCCCGGAGATAGCCAGCGTATCACAAGAGCGATAGAGGTTTATCGCCAAACATCACGCCCGTTAAGTGAATGGCAACGAGATGACCCGCAAGGGCAGTTAAGCGGCCGTGCCTTTAACTTCACCGTCTTGCCTGACCGAGATGAGCTCTATGCGCGAATTAACAAGCGTTTTGCGATGATGTGGGAGGCAGGGGCTTTGCCAGAGGTTGAGCGGTTGCTCGCGCGCGAGCTGCCGACATCTGCGCCTGTGATGAAGGCGGTTGGTGTGCCGCAAATTGCCGCCTATCTCGCAGGTGAGATGACTGACGAAGAGGCGATTGCAGATGCCGCAATGCAGTCTCGTCGCTATGCAAAACGCCAATTCACCTTCTTTCGAAATAATTTTATAACAAATTACGAGTTTCAAGAGTTATATTCGACAAGAGATGATTTGGAATTCTTTTCGAAAATTTTGTTTTCGGCTTGACAATAGCATGCCATCTCGGTAGTTAAAGGCTAGAGATTGGCGGTTTTCCGCAGAAAATGAATAAGGTTATGTCTGAAGTTGGTGAAAATCAACGGAGGGGCTAGCCTTTGTTTGATTCTGCGGCGGCGCGTCATTTACCGTTTTTATGCGCATAACAGGATAATATGATGTCAGACACAGCAGATATCGCGACAGAACACCAGATGATGCCCGGGGCAGAGTTGCTGTTGAAGGTGCTTGAAGAAGAGGGTGTGGAGGTTATTTTCGGCTATCCAGGTGGCGCCGTGCTTCCGATTTATGATGCCTTGTTCAAGAATAATAAAATTCGTCATATTCTTGTGCGTCATGAGCAGGCAGCTGTCCATGCGGCTGAGGGCTATGCGCGCTCAACAGGCAAGACAGGTGTGGTGCTTGTAACATCTGGGCCTGGTGCGACAAATGCCGTTACTGGCCTCACAGATGCCATGATGGATTCGATCCCTGTTGTGTGCCTAACAGGGCAGGTGCCAAGCCATTTGATTGGGACTGACGCGTTCCAAGAGGCTGATACATCTGGTATTACGCGCCCCTGCACAAAATATAATTATTTGATTAAAGAGTCAGATGAGCTGCAAGCGCATGTTGAAGAGGCGTTTTATGTTGCGCGGACAGGGCGTCCTGGCCCTGTGGTGATTGACTTGCCAAAAGATATCTTGATGTTGGATGCGCCTTATTCGCCAGCCAAGGCAAAGACACAAGTGGCGCGGCGCTATAATCCTGTCACAACGCCTGATCCAGAGGCGATCAAAAAAGCTGTGGCAATGATGAAGGTGGCAAAGAAGCCGATTATCTATGGCGGTGGCGGCATCATCAATTCAGGTCCTGCTGCCTCTCAGTCATTGACGCAGCTTGTAAATGAAACAGGTTGGCCAACAACATTGACATTGATGGGGTTAGGGGCGCTTGATGCGTCGCATGATAATTTCCTCGGCATGCTTGGCATGCATGGCACTTATGAAGCTAATTTAGCGATGTATAATTGTGATTTTATGCTGAATATTGGGGCTCGTTTTGATGATCGTGTAACTGGTCGTTTGTCAGATTTTGCGCCAACATCTATTAAGGTTCATGCTGATATCGATCCTTCATCTATCAATAAGAATGTCCGTGTTGACTTAGCGCTTATCGGTGATGCGAATGAAATTATTCAGGCCCTATTGGCTGAGATGAAAGCACAAGGCTTTGAATCACATAAGGGCGATATGCAAAAATGGTGGAGCGCGATTGAAGGCTGGCGTGCCCGTCAATGTTTGGCATATAAGCAAACGGGTGACATCATTAAGCCACAACATGCGATTCATCGTCTCTATGAGATGACAAAGGACCGTGAGGTTTATGTCACAACAGAGGTTGGTCAGCACCAGATGTGGGCCGCGCAATATTTTAACTTCCATAAGCCAAATCGGTGGATGACGTCAGGTGGCCTCGGCACAATGGGTTATGGCTTGCCTGCGGCTATGGGTGTTCAGGTAGCGCATCCTGACGCCACTGTGATTGATATTGCAGGTGAAGCCTCTTTCATGATGAATATGCAAGAGCTGTCAACTTTGGCGCAATATCGCCTGCCTGTGAAGATGTTCATTATCAATAATGAATGGATGGGGATGGTGCGTCAGTGGCAGCAGCTTATCCATGGTGGCCGTTATTCTGAGAGCTATTCAGCGTCTCTACCTGATTTTGAGAAATTGGCAGATACCTTTGGCATGAAGGGTCTTGTGGCCCGCACAGCAGGTGACCTAGATGGTGTGATTGCAGAGATGCTGGCAACTGATGGTCCGGTGATTGCTGATATCCGTGTGGCCAAAGAAGAAAATTGTTTCCCAATGATCCCATCAGGGGCCGCGCATTGTGATATGATTTTGGGCCCTGAAGATACAGAAGATGCCATTTCAGAAGAAGGTAAGGTTTTGGTATAGTCCAAGGCTGCGCTTCTACAAATTTTAAATTTCGGGATAAAGGATAATCCCCCATGTTTGATAAATCAAAAGTCGAAAGACATACCATTTCTATTTTGGTTGAGAATGAGCCTGGTGTTTTGGCGCGTGTTATCGGCTTGTTTTCTGGTCGCGGCTATAACATTGAGTGCCTAACAGTCTCTGAGGTTGATGCACATAAAAAATTGTCTCGTATCTCGCTCGTGACCACAGGGACACCGATGGTGATTGAGCAGATTGAGGAGCAATTACGCCGTCAGGTGCCAGTCTATTCAGTGCAAGATTTAACAGTAAAAGGGCCGCATGTTGAGCGTGAATTGGCCTTGGTGAAGATTGTCAATTCAGGTGATAAGCGCGTTGAGGCTTTGCGTGTCGCAGATTCGTTCCGCGCGCGTACACTTGATAGCACATTAGAAAGCTTCATTTTTGAAGTGACGGGGTCTAGCTCCAAAATTTCAGCCTTTATTGATTTGATGGGCTCACTTGGCACCATTGAGATTGCGCGGACAGGCGTCTCAGCCATGTCGAGAGGGGCTGAAATCGACTATTAGGAGCCTTTTGCCTATCTCGGTGCAAGGTTGGATGAAATTTGCACTTTAATTTCACGAAGCAAAAGGCTATTACCAATTACAGAATTTTAAGCGCTCCGGTGGTGAAAGACTATGCGGGGGTAATCCGAAGGAGATAAAAGATGCGTGTTTATTATGATCAGGATGCCGATCTAGGCCTGATTAAATCAAAGAAAGTTGTGATTGTTGGTTATGGCTCACAAGGTCATGCCCATGCAGCAAACTTGAAAGATAGCGGTTGTACAGATGTTGTTGTCGCGCTTCGTGAAGGTTCAGCAACAATTGCAAAAGCGGAAGGTGCTGGTTTTAAAGTGATGACTGTTGCAGACGCTGCAGCTTGGGGCGACGTTATCATGATGCTAACACCAGATGAGTTGCAAGCCGACATCTATGAAGATGAAATTGCGGCTAACATCCGTCCTGGCGCGGCTTTGGTTTTCGCACATGGCTTGAATGTGCATTTCAACTTGATTGAACCACGCGCTGACGTTGATGTCTTCATGGTTGCGCCGAAGGGCCCTGGCCACACTGTGCGCGGTGAATATGTAAAGGGTGATGGTGTACCTTGCTTGATCGCAGTTCACCATGACGCATCTGGCAACGCCCATGATATCGGCCTATCATATGCCTGTGGTGTCGGTGGTGGCCGTTCAGGTATCATCGAAACAACATTTAAAGAAGAATGTGAAACAGACCTATTCGGTGAGCAGGTTGTCCTATGTGGTGGCCTTGTTGAGCTTATCAAAGCAGGTTACGAAACATTGACAGAAGCTGGCTATGCACCTGAAATGGCCTATTTCGAGTGTTTGCACGAAGTGAAGTTGATTGTTGACCTGATTTATGAAGGCGGTATCGCTAACATGAATTACTCAATCTC